>JAEOUK010000337.1 GCA_016839385.1 Promethearchaeota archaeon | reverse complement strand
TACTTTAATCTAATAGGTTGCCATTTCAATGCCTTTTGCGCTAACTGCGGGGTTTAGGGGTTAGCGCTTGGAAAATCATCTTGAAAAATACACAATATTTTTGTAAATTGGTGTAAAAGTAAAAAGGAGATGATTTTATGGGTAGAACAAACATCGTGCTTGACGATAAACTTGTACAATTAGGTTTAGAATTAACAGGTTTTAAAACACGTAGACAATTAATCAATCATGCACTAAAAGAACTTGTAAGACATGAAAATCAAAAGAAACTGTTAGAACTTAAAGGGAAAATTAAGTGGGAAGGAAATTTGGATAACTGGCGTGCAGGGCGAGAATTTTTATGATTCTGATCGATACAACAGTATGGATTGAGTTTTTTAATAATAATTCTACTCCTCAAGTTTTATGGTTAGAAAACTCTATAAAAAATGGTGAAGATTTATGCATATGTGGTGTTATACTTACTGAAATACTCCAAGGAATTCGCGCTGATAAGCAATACTTAAAAACAAAATCATATTTAGAAAACTTAATTTATGTTCCAATGACTTACTCTACTTTTCTTAAATCCGCTGAAATATTCAGATATTTAAGAAAACGAGGAATTACAATAAGAAAACCTATCGATTGTATGATAGCGGCGGTTTCCGTTGAAAATAATATCCCGCTACTTCACAATGATCGAGATTTTGATCATGTTGAGTTATTTAAAGGATTCAAAACAGTAACTTTAAAATGAGTTGAATAGTAATTTCGAATACAAGTCTTGATTTTTATAGTGAATATTAGATTTAATTTAAAAGCAAAATTTTAGTTTCTAAAGGTAGGGGTAAGGTTGGGTTATAATGTCATTGTTTATTAAAAATATCGATAAAACATTTGGTAACAATATTTGTTATTGAAAATGAGAAAAATATCTTGCAATCTTATTACAATATACATACATTGTAATTATGAAACATATACGATTTGAGTGGGATGAAGAGAAAATCTGAGAAAATCAACGAAAACATCGAGTTTCATTTGAAGAAGCTAAAACAGTTTTTTATGATAGTAATGCAGTTGAATTTTACGATGATGAACATTCTGATTGGGAAGATAGACTCTTATTACTCGGATTGAGTGCAAAATTAAGAATTCTTTTAGTATGCCATAGTTACCGAAAAGATGATTCTGATATACGAATCATTTCAGCAAGCAAAGCCACAAAGAATGAACAAAAATATTATCCAAAAGGTAAGAAATGAAAAAAGAATATGATCTTTCAAAAATGAAAAGTCGCAAAAACCCTTATGCGAAACAACTCAAAAAGCAAGTTACTATCCGTATGGGAACAGATATAATAGAATATTTCAAAGAAATGTCTAAAGAAACAGGAATTCCATACCAAAATTTGATTAATTTGTATTTGCGAGATTGTGTTGAAAGTAACCGAAAACTTCAACTTAAATGGGCATCCTAAACGAATATTCTGACAATAGTCTCTGAAATAAATAAAAATTTTGATTTCTCTGTTAAAAATACAATAATGTTAAAATTATATTGCTTGTATACATTTGGTTTGATTCAATAGACTAACGAATAAGAGTTGCACCTGAACCAAAAAGTTTGTGGTTTTTTTGAATTTTCATTCTTGTTTTGAATCAATTTGTATGGTTTCGTTCAAGTGAGTCTCCCGCTTTTTGGGCGGGTTAGACCAAACATTAGCTGGTAAAATGTAATTGCACAGGATCAAAAATATTATTATATTTAGACCGAAATAAAGGTTAAAATATGGAGTTATGAATGAGAACTTTTAATGTGTCAAATGATATTATACCCGTTGGTGAATTTAAAACAAGAATTTCTAAATGGTTAAAAACGATAAATCAAACTAAACATCCTTTAATCATAACTCAGAATGGAAAACCTGCTGGAGTTTTACTCTCACCATCTGTATATGATGAACTAATTCATAAAAAATTATTTATTGAGTCTGTAAATAGAGGACTTTCAGACATTGAATCTGGAGACATTTATAATACAAAACAAGTGAAAGAGGAATTAAAGAAAAGGAGAGTTAAGGGGAACACCCTATGAAATTGATCTGGACTAGAGAAGCACTAGAGAAATTATCAGAAATTGAAGCATTTATTGCTCAAGATAGTCCAGAAAGGTCAGAAAGATTTATAAATTATCTTATCGACAGTGGAGAATCATTAATCAAAAATCCTAGAATTGGACGTGTCGTTCCAGAAATAGCCAATCCGAGTATAAGAGAAATATTAGCAAAAAAGTATAGAATTGTGTACTACCTTCATGAAAATCAAATATCGATTCTAACAGTTTTTGAAGGACACAGATTACTTAGAATTAATGAAATAGATTTTGAGTAAACAAAATTCTTATGCTTCACATTTTCCTTTGGATTTTACATTTTTAGACACATTCACTGAAAAGAAATACTAGATAAGAGAAATAAAGCAAAAGAAGCAGCCGAATAATTTTAATTATATTAAATCATAGTAATCCCATTTGTTCTCCGTAAAAACACAGAAAAAATCTAGTCAAGCCATAGTAATCCTGATCCGCCTGAGAAAAATTTTAGATGTTTTTCAGATACAGGCAGTCTAATCTCGGTGGACCTCTGTATTTTGGGATTTCACAGATAAAAACCAGAACCTGTCCACAATCGTGGCAGATCATTGGTTTTTTGTTTTTATTCGGAATAGATGGATTTTTAACATCAAGTCGTTTTCCGATAAGTTCTTTGACATGATCTAGATATTTTCGATTTTTGGTGGCTAATAATCCATAGTATCGAATTTTAACAAATCCCTTCGGTAATACGTGATGTAGGAATCTTTTCAAGAACTTAAAGACATCCAAGGTACAGGTCTTGAAAATATTATCATTACGATCTTTGTACCTAAAGGTCACTTTTCCATCTTTGGCGTTGAGAATATTGCGGTCCGATATAGTCACGCAATAGACATATTTTGGTGAAATAAACTCATAATAAACTTGAAAAATTGAAGCTAAATTTTCGAATATTTTACTTGCAAATAGAAAAGAATCGACTATATTTATAAACAGCCTAAAAAATGGATTTAGGTCAAACCGTTTCAAGAAAATAAAACAATTTTTGAAAACCCCACAAACAAGGAGGATAAAATGAAAACTAAATTTTATGATGTTAAATTACGTAAAAGTGTTGAAGCTGACATAACAGAGAAAGTAACGTACGGAAAATCTGGAAATGAACGGTATGCTGTCCGTGGTAAAACAACAGATGGTCGTAATTTAACGAAGTTTGTCAAAAAGGCAGACTGGGAAAAAATCAACGTATAATCAATATTTTATTTAGACATATATTAAAATTTATAATACAAGCGTAGGTGCAAACCTGCGCTTTTTTTATGGGTGCGCCCGGCAGGGCGCAGTCACATGGTGGTGGAAAGTTCCTCCTCCTACCCGATTTATCTCAATCTACCATTTTCCTCAAGAAAGTTTTATAAAACTTTTTTTCAACTCATCCTGTATAGTAGAATGATGGCTTCAATAAACGCAAATATTGAAAAGAAAACGGATCAAGAATTGATGAAATTGGTTGTAGATCGAAATTCAAAAGCTTTTAAGGTTCTTTATTTGCGGTATGAACTTGCCATTTTCAATTTTATTCTACGATATGCCGGACAGAGAGAATTGGCTCAAGATTTACTACAGGAAACTTTTACAAGAATCTGGTAT
>JAEOUK010000336.1 GCA_016839385.1 Promethearchaeota archaeon | reverse complement strand
GTAGAAAATCGTGGAAAATGACTCTTGAAAATAGTTAAAACTTCTTTTAAGTTAAATACTGGCCATAATACTCTGGATAAATATTCTTGATCGTCCTCGGAATCTGTTAAGAGACTATGTGTATGCTGAGATTGGGGACAAAATCCACAATTTCCCAGACATCCATTGGGATGGTAGGTTAATAGATGGCAATTTGTGGGTAAGACATCTACTTTTAGACTTTTCAAACACAGCTTGACAGCTGATCCGATGGAAACTCGAATCTTATCCACATGTACCATATCGTATTCCCAACAAAAAATATATACCTATTAAAATAAAATTACTCATTATGCCGGAGATCATTTTATCTGATTTTACAACTAGAGTGCAATTTGATCCATCGAATCCAAAGGAATTATTTGAGAAAATTGTGACAAATATCCTTATTCCATTTTATGCTGAGACCAATGATTGGAATGAAAGCATTAGAAAAGCAATAAAGGAATTAGATTTCATTAAAATGCGTTATAACATGCCAAAAGGAATTGATTATCAACTATTGCTTTTACGGGAAATTGAGTTGCAATTAAGATCTAAAATCGCTGAACTGAAAAATGTAGATAAAATTGAGATTTTATTCTTGAATATGGATGATTACATTACTGAAATCAACGATATTATGAAAATTCCGGCAGATGATCACGAAGGCAAAATGAAGAGACTGCATACGCTTGGGGATTTGCTTGCGAGTTTAAACACATTTGAGATTTCTGAATTATTAAATTACTATATCGAAAAAGCGTGTCAAGAGTAAACTTTCACTCTTAAAATTATCATATTTCTATTTTTACATAGAGTTAAAAAAACCTTTATAAAGTTCACAGAGAATTCATGTTAACGAAAAATATTTTATCTGTGAAAGAGGTTTAAAAAATGCAAGGTATTCAAGATATTTGGGCTTGGGTTGTAGGACTAGGAGCAGTTTGGATTATCATTTCAGTCCTCATTGTATTCGTTTTACAAGCCTTGTTCCTATCTATAGGATTAAAAGCTGTCAAAGGATCAAATAGAGAATTTGGATCTGTTTTTGTAACTGCACTCATCAATTGGGTATGCACATTCGTTCCAATTATAGGTTGTATCCTTCAATGGATTGTAATTAATAGTAGGCACAAAACTGGATTTGGGAATGCAATACTTGCATGGTTAATAGCTATTGTTGTTCCATTAGCAATTGTTGTAGGTTTAATATTGATCTTAGTTTTTGCAGGTATCCTACCATCATTAACATAAATCTATTTTTTATTTATTTTATTTAGCCTTTCCATAATTGGATGCATCCCTGGACATTTATTGTGTTCTTCTTTGTATTCACAATTATTACACGTTTTGCGCATTTCAAGAGCTCGTTTTATATTTATGATTGTTAGAAAAAACTGTAGAAATAGAAATGAGAATAATAAAGAAAGCCAAATTTTAATTTCATAACTAAAAATGGCTCCAATCACAAATGCTGCTCCAAAACCAAGGGGAATTTTAGAAACAATCTTGGTCCATCGTGTTTTTGTGAGTCCAAATATACTAAAAAGGTATGTAGTCATCATACATCCTCCTACAACCCAAAGTGTCCGAGAGGGTAAATTAGTAAATAATCCCGTTGTAAAACCGATAATTAGCATAAATATTCCAGAAGGATATCCCACATAGCATCCGATACACCAATCTCTTCCAAATAAATGAAAAGTATGGTCTTGATATTGTTCACATTTAGGATGATGGGAGGTGATGATCGGTTTAATTGCTTCAAAAATCCGTCTAACTTTGACTTTAAAAGATGTTTTCTTTCGAATAGGAAGTTCACTAACTGATGTATCGTCCTCATTAGGAGAGTCGATGTTAGGTATAGGATTTTCAGTCAATTTTCGTCAAAACTTATATCATTTATCAAGTAGTCTAAACTAATCCATCCATAAAAAAATACGTTCACTTTTTGAGAATACGACCATTAAATCAAAGTTTCACTTGAGGG
>JAEOUK010000335.1 GCA_016839385.1 Promethearchaeota archaeon | reverse complement strand
TGAAGTATTAATTGAGTGCACTATGGTTTATCGATAAATAATAATTGAAATATACTCTTTCAGATCCTAGTCCGACCTGATCTTCAACTAGTTGTTTTTAATAATTTGCATGATCGTTAGATTACGATTAATCTCTAAATTGTCAAGGAGTCATATTATTTTTTTACTATTTTTTGTAAAACCTGTTATCTGTAGATTAAAAAATTGCCTTCATACCAACAAGCCTTCGTATATAGAAAAAATTGATTTGGGTTAGTAAAGGATGATTTCAAAATACTGCTCGATTCTAATAGAATTCTTTCTTTCAGGAGTTATTTAATGAAAATGAAACTATTCAAACTCACCTGCGTCTTGACAGTTTTAGTTTTATTAACAACTGCTTGTGGGATAAATATTATTGAGACACCAAATAAAGATTCAACCACAAATTTAAAGGAAACTGCCAAGGTAGAAGAAATCAGAGGAACAATTATTGCAGATATGTATGCTACCCAAACTGATGAAGCTATGATGGATGATATTTTAGTAGCTACAACCACTGCAGAATTCCAAGCCACCACGGAGATTTTCCCTGATACATATGGAATCAGCGCAATATATACAAATGATGATAACTACGGAGTGATAGCGGTTCATGAATCGGGGGAGAAGTTGATCGGCATAACAGATTTCAATTCAAAAAATGAAGCAGTATACATCGAAGGGGTGGTTTATATATCGCCTGAAAGTGATGCAGTAGTTATTAAAAATGGTAATGACGGCTTACCAGAACAATTGGTTATGAGAGGTATGCTGTTCGAGTTTAATAATTTTTCGGAAGATTCTGTAGATGTAGTTGTTACTTCAATAGAAGGTGAAACTGAAGAATTCTTAGATATTCCAGTCGATCCAAGTGAACTATTTGAACTACGAACCCTAACAGCTACTAGTTATAATAACAGTGGATCTTATAAATTGGCGAAACCAAACTATAGTGAAAACTCAGAAGAATTGATACAAACATTAAAAATAATGGCACTTGCAGCTAGTGTTGCCGGCTGTGTTACAGCTATTATCTTGTCAGCGGGTTTAACATTCGGTGCTGCATTACCTCTTGTTGCAATACCTTGCGCTGCAGCGATAATCAGTGGGATTAAAGCAGTGGCGGATGCATATAATTTACCAATTTCTGTTCTTAGTAATGGATTTGGAATATATGGTTGTGCAATGCCTGAACCTGGTTCAGTTTTTGCTTGTGCAGCGCTAATATTAGAAATCACTACAGATATTGTAGAAGAATCAGGTAGGACGGTTGAAGATATCAAATCAATGCAGGAAGAAATAGCCACGGAAAAGGCTTTACCTTTTTCTTATGTGGTTATTGATTGTGTAGAGTGGTACCATGCTACAACTAATTGTGATCCAGGAAATGAGTCCTGTCAAATTAGTGATGTTGAAAATAATTACAGTGGTAATTCGAAAATTGTAATTGATTCAATAAGTATAGATAATAAGGGAGATATAAACTATTTTGCTAGTGCAAGTCCTCCTGGAGGTTATCCAAAATACCTTGAAAAAATCAATGAAAATTCATTATTTTCAATTCCCGCACAAGATTTATCAACCCAGGACCATGACATACAAACTGGCGAACTTAATATTACTTTTTCTCATATGGATTCAATAAACATTTTGGGGCGTGTTAGGCCTGTTATTGTTCTATATGGAGAATATTTTATAACAACTAGTGATAAATGTGATTTTTGTCCTGATGGTGAGGGTAGACTAGGATATGAAGTAAGTGTGACATATTTTTATGATCAAAAATATGGATTATTGTTACGTTCAGAATTAGAGTCAGTATTAGATAGCTGTAGCCCAGGTTGTTCAGGTCTTGAAGGAACTACTGTTATGCGATCAATAGCAGAAGTAGTTGAATCAGACTGGAAAAATGAATAATGTTGTTAGTCTCTAATGCCTGGTATAGAACAATCAACACCATCGAAACAACAACGATAATTACTAGAATTGAAAATTATTTAATCAACAAGTGACAATAACTTCCAAAAAATCTCTCTTTTCCCTTAGAATCAGTGGTAAGCATCAATTTATCCTTGTTAATCATATATCATCTTTTATATATACGCTTCAATCTGTAGGCAATAATTTAGTATATAATAAATTTCATTATTGTTCTTTATACTAGCTTAGGCTAACAAACTTATATAATTATGTGGCTTATAGATAAATGGCTCCAGTTATTATTAATTCCTACCACAGTACTTGGACTAATTGTGGCAATTTTAGAGTTAATTACCGCGATCATAAATAAGCGTAGAAACACTGAGGTTTATTCACGTCATAGAGGGCTTCGATTATTCGGTTTGTTCCGAAAAAAGAAGTGGCAGTCATACACCAAGGCTAACATTGAGAATTGGGAAGATTCTTTGAAAGTAAGGCAGAAAAAAAACAAGAAAATTTCGAAGATATTTATCAGCTACAAACGAGACTTAAATCCAGATGATCAACTAGCGAGAATGATTACATGGGCATTACGGAGAAGAGGTCACAATCCATTTTTGGACCAAGAGATGATTGTAGGTATAGAATGGACCAAGGAGATCCATAAACATGTGGAAGAATCTGACTTCATGATCTTGCTATTGTCGAAGGAATCCGTCCTAAGTGAGATGTTGATTGCGGAATTAATGATCGCGACCAACCATCAAAATGAATCTGGGAAACCAATATTCTTGCCAGTAAGAGTAGATTTCATAGATGCATTACCTTATAACATCGATAATTCATTGGGTCACCTCCAATATACGTTTTGGTCAGGGAAAGATGATAACCAAAAAATTGTGGATGCCTTAATCAAGGCTATTGAAAGTAAAGAAAAATATGGTTTAGAAACCAGGCAAATATCCATTGAGAAATATCGGCAAGAAACTCAATGTCCAGATCCTTTTGCCGATCCGAGATTGCTTGATATCCCCTCAGGAGTCGTTAGATTAGAATCTCCTTATTACATCGAAAGAGATTGTGATGATGCCATTACCAGACAACTCATTGGTGGTGGGAGTACAACAACCATTCGGGCAGGACGCCAGATGGGTAAAACATCCTTGCTGGTTCGAGGTGTACGTACTGCGAGGAAATATCATTATCGAGTGGTCTACATCGATCTTCAACAGATCACAATGAACTCCATTAAAACACTAGACAGTGTATTGAGATTTTGGGCTCAGGAAATATGCACAAGATTACGAATTAGTGATGTCACACTCGACAAAATATGGCAATCACCACGAAGTGTAACTGATAAATTCAATCTTTTTCTAGAAGAAAACGTTCTGATAAAAAGACAACCAATTTTATTAGCAATTGATGAAGCAGACCGTTTATTGGACACAGATTATAAAACTGATTTTTTTGGACTTATACGATCCTGGGACTCGAGGCGAGCGTTCGATAAGAAATGGGAAAACCTAGCTATAGCTATCGTAATTTCCACACACCCTCATCTTTTGATCAAAGACCATAATCAATCTCCTTTTAATGTTGGTCTTCATCTGCAATTAGAAGATTTTAACCACGATCAGGTAAGTCAATTAAACCATCTTTACGATTATCCATTAAATAAAAATGAAATACCAGAGATTATGGAGTTACTTTCTGGACATCCTTACCTAACTCGGCAAGCCTTTTATTCCATTATTGATCGTAAAATGACTTGGTTAGATTTAAAGAAACATGCCGTAAGTGAACAGAGCCCATTTAACAGTCATCTCAAATTTTATTTGTCGCAACTCGTGCAGCAAGCTGAACTCATCAGAGGGTTAATGGAAGTAATCAAAAATGGTGTCTGTATTGATGAAAATATTCAATACCGTCTTTCATCCGCGGGACTTATAAAAACAAAATCAAGAGATACATTTAGTTTACGTTGCAATCTTTATGAACAATTCTTTTTGAGAGCATTA
>JAEOUK010000334.1 GCA_016839385.1 Promethearchaeota archaeon | reverse complement strand
ATTTGATTTTCTTGAGACCCAAGATCAATCTTATTAAGTAAATTTTCCGCTTCTGCTTGAAGCAATGGGAAATTCTGATTAGCCCCAATGGTTTGTACAGCTTGGATTTTTTGCAGTACATTTACAGTGTCCAAATTCCCACTTAGATATTCCACATAAATGATTAAAAGATTGTAGAAATGCTGAAGCTGAGTCTCTTCAATCTGTGAAGCACTTTTCTTTCCAGTAATAAGAAATTTGACTAATGAATTTCTCTGTTCTTTCATCTGTTCTGGGTCGGTAATTTTGAAAACTTCGTTCTCAAGTAGGTTGTAGAAATTGTTCATTACTGTATAGCAATCCATACATACAAAATCCTCATTAATTACCTCATCTTCAAGATCTACTTCCTTATGGACAGTTAATGCACTGTGACATTTAGTGCACCGAGGTATTTGAAAAACATGGTCACTGAAATGTAGATGGAGATTTTTATGAATGAGACTTTGTAAAATAAGTAAATTCTCACTAGAAGATTGAATTTCAGCAACTCCTGCAATAACAGATTTTTCAATTCCAAATGGGATTTGTGGTATGCTTCGATGGAACACAAATTCAATATTGAGTTGGTTATCCGAAAGCTCATTGGTTGATATATAATTAATACCAAGAATAAACGTAGATTGAGTCGAAATATTAGTAAATTGTAATTTGTTAAAAATTTCATAAAACCCAGTTATCAGAGTGCGAGGGTGCTCAATTTCAGTGATATGGGAATCGTAAAACGAATCAATATTGTAAGTTCCTTCTAACTCAACCAATTTTTCCTCGTCAGTTTGTGGAGTGAAATACCAGTGTATTTCAATTTCAGTTAAATGCACCTCTCCTTGACTTTTGAGCAAGGTATCAATAGTTAAACTCATTATATGCCCTCAATTGTTATGATTTCCTGTGGAACTAAATTTATCTATTTTTATGATAAACGTATATGTGCAAATATTACCTTAAACGTATATTTGTTTTTGTGCAATCTGAATAAAAAGAAGAAAAAAATAGATTCATATCGCAGAATTTTCTAAAAAGAGATTGTATTCTCCCCAGCAATTACATTGGTTATAAGGAAGTTTGTTTGGTTTAATTACATCTAAATTTTGTGTTGAAATAAAATTATTGAGAACTTCCAGCCATCTCATGTTGCATTCTTTTTCATGACAGTTATGAACCCCCCGTTCTTTTCCTGCTGCGCTTGGAGAACATAAAATTAATACCTTATCCATGATTTCCTGAGTCAAAGCTTGTTGAAGTACTGAAATTACAGAATATATCCATGGAGATCTGTATTTTTTGTGGTTATATAGATCCTCTGCTAAAGTATATGCTTGAATGTTCACAGGATTAAGTGAAATGGAATCTACTCCCCATTTTACTGCATCTTTTATACTCTGAATTGCATCCCGTATAGCTGTTTTTTCATTTATAAACGGAGGTTTTAGTAAAAGGTATGCTTTTACAAGAGCTCCACATTTATGTGCAATATTTATTGCATCCTTGAGGTTTTGAGACGAGAAACCTTTGTTAATGAGAACTTGCCGAACAAATTCGTTTGAGGATTCCATACCGATACCTAATTCTAATGGTTTACCTTTGCATTCACTTATTAAGGATGCTAATGGATCCATTTTCACAAATTCAGGACGAGTCTCTACTAAAATACTATGTATCGAAGGTAGGTTGACAACTTTTTTTATAATTTCGATTCGAATTTCTGGGTGAAATTCATTATCATCCAAAAAGCTGCCCGAAGAGAAGAATTTAATGGTTGTTTTTTTCCCCTTTTTCTGGATCTCCTCAAGTTTTTCTGTATGTTTATTGATAGCATACTGTAGTTGTTCAAGAATTTGGGATTGTTGAATCGAATCTGGGCCTTTATCATTGAAATATCCACACATTGTACAGCCTGCATCATCTGAGCGAGCCCAACTACAAGCACATGTACGGAAAATAATGGTGAATTCATATCCCATTTCTTCATGCAATCGATCCTCCGCAATCCATGATGTTACAGGTTTAGTTAAATTCCATTCAATTTGTTTTTCTATTCTTTCCCTTGCCTTATTACGTAAGAATCTTGTATGAGTTTTTATCAATTGGGAGAGTTTTTCAGACATTTTATGTACCTCCCTTTTTCATCTTTCGAATCTTTACAACAGCTCCTCGACGCATGCGTGAAAATGTATTACTACTCACAACTAATGCTCCTACCCCCAGATACTGTTTTTCAGGACCTAAGATTATTACTTCATCCCCAGCACACAAGGCTTCATCCAGATAGGCTATTCCAGGTTTGAATATAGTTGTACCCGATACGTCTAATGTATTCAACGTAACAGTAATTCCTTGTATTTTAGATAACCGTTGTCCTCCTTGATAATTGAGTTGAATACGACCCGAATTGCGATAGTAACGACCAAGTTGGAGTTTACCGTAACTTTCAAAACCAATAATTGTTTTAAGATTATCATTTCGAGATTGAAGAAAACGGGCTGTACTACCAATTAAAGCAAGTCCAGCTCTAAAACCAAATTGAAAATCTGCAATCATTTTAATAGCATGTTCTTCACTCGACAAGGAATCCTTAATTCTCCCATTGTTCTCATGGGAGGAGAAAGCTTCAATAGATCCATCTATTGAATGGGTGAATTCATCAATGTCTCGTGGAATGGAATAGTCAAGATTTCTACCTTTTTTTTCAAGTTCCCTTAATGCCATCTCGAATGCTTGTCGGTACCCACCATGCAGATATGCAATAATTTTCACATCATCAGAAAGTTTATTGATCCAATGAATAATATCCTCAGCAGTTAACTGGAGTTCTTCTGCATCCCAATCCCCTGTTACAGATATATCATAATGTTGCACAGGAAATACTTCTTCTAGTTCTCTGGGTACGACTCCTAAGGGTGAAGTGATTATCACTTCTGAGATATATTTATACCATTTCATTGCTGCGTTTTTGATTATTTTTCGGAAATTTCGGTGAGATTTGGATTTCGAGTACGGTTTAACCATGCTACATGGTAAAAATATACAAATTTTTGTGTTAGGTCTAGGTTCCACATTATTCCTTAGTTTTTCTTTGTACTGTGCAATATTCGGATTATGATAGGTTAAAGGACTTGTACACGGAAAAAATGCACTTTTATCCAGAGTCTGAATGGAATTGAATGTTTTCTTATGATTCTTTCGTATATGTCGTAAAGCACTGAGAAGGAATAAAGAAAATGCAGACTTTCTCTCTAAATACGTGCTAAATGATCCGATTTTAATGTTTTTACGAATTCGTTCGATCTCAACTAGTCCATAATGAAGATTGTGAAAAGCGATATGATTGAAAAAATTATGATCTTCATTTGCATGATTAGATTCTGTGAAAAGTTCTCGAACTACTCCGCAATTTACACACATGCATGCATAATCTTCTAAACTATTAAGTTTTCGAACCCATTCCATGCGTTCTTCATGGAATAAATAGGATCCGGAATATCCTGCATAAAGTAGATAGGTCATATCTATTGCATCAAATCCCAAATTGATAAGAAATGCATATTCATAAGGTAAAATCTTACCTGAAGCTATAAACAACACATCTGCAGGGAACATACTCCTTAATCGTATGAATAAATCAACAGATGAAATATAATCCATTTTTTTATCGAATAAGCCAACTATCTTCAATGATACAATATTATCATATATTAATGGATTAGAAGCATAGGATTCTATGAGATTTAGAAGGATATCTGGATTCCGAAGTCCTTGAAAGTTAAGAACAATACCAAAACCCTTCAACTTCTGCAATAGGTCCGTATTATTTTCTATTTCATCAATAATTTCTTTGAAAAATTGAGAATACCATTCTATTGCAAAATCGTCGTCTAGAAATGTAGAAGGACAGGTTTTTGAGAAAAAATAGGTGAATTTCTTGTTTGGGGGAGTTGAAACGGTAGGTTCTGGTTGGTTTGCAGAAAAATAATAGTTCGTAGTTGGATAATAAAACAGAAAATTATTTTCAAGAGTTCCAGGGATCTTTTGTTCAAGAGAAGTCATTGCAAAAATAAGGTCTTTTGTCTGAAGGATGTTTAAATAGAAACTCTCTTTTAGGAGAAAATCTGTTATAGGAAGAACTGGGCTTGGAGTTCGAGTCTT
>JAEOUK010000333.1 GCA_016839385.1 Promethearchaeota archaeon | reverse complement strand
TTGGTAACAAATGGTTAGATCATCATCCTTGTGATACTGGGAGTTATAGTATAGATGGTCCAGCGAATTCAATTGACCTTTATCCTGAAGCTATATTGGAAACATGTTGTCCGCTACGTAGAATTCCAGGATATTATGGACTTGGATTGGTCAGTTTATGTTGTGTTATATATATGGTGGGTATCATCACCTATCTAAAGATCAAATAGGAGAGTTTATTTTCTAAAAAACACTTCAAAGGTTAGTGAAAACATCTTGAAACGACGAGCAATTCTGATTCTAATAATTTCAACTTTATACGGTTCCATTTTAATGGTTTCTTTTGCCACAGCACCAGAATTCGATTCGATATCTCACCCCCCCGATTTTACTGTCAGAGAAGGAGATACTTCTAGCATTACATGGGAATGGACAATTTCCTCGGTGACTAATCCGACATATTATGTATATCGTAATGGAGTAGAAATAATTCCCGGGTGGACATGGACTTTTGATGGTTTTGGTGGTTCAGTAACAATAAATGTCCAAACGACTAATCTTGGTCTATTTAACTATACTATAGTGGTGAAGGATGGAGCTGGACACGAAATTACGGATGAAGTATTTGTGACTGTTGAGGAAAAATCGGGATTTTTGAAATGGTGGACAGATCAAAGTGGTTGGGTATATATTGTTTTTGGAATTGCATTACTGGGATTCATGACAGCTATGGTCCTAATTCGCCAACGAGGTTTTAAAAAGAGTGAAAGTATGATCCCGTAGGGGAATCACCGATTTTTTTATCCTTTTTTTGATTATTCGAACCTACTAGAAACTTGACATATATATTTTTGAAATTATGACGTAATACTATGCAAAAGAAAATTGGTAAAATTTCCAACTACAGTATTATACTTGTATTTTTTACTCTCACTGCAATATTAATCCCAATTACATCAGTGTCAGCAAATAAGTCCGTTGAGAGTGCGCTATCTGAGCCAATAATTGCAAACCATAGTATTGTAAATGAGGTTAGGTTAAACACTATCAATAATAGTTTGATTGATACCGCAAGAGAAGTTCTTCATGTTTCCTATTTTCATACATCTCATGGAAGTCAGTTGACAAGTAATAGACTGGAAATGATCAGTTTTATGGAAAATAATTACGGAAATGGGCAAACTTTCAATTGGACTGAAGGAGGACATGGTTCAAGTTTAGATTTAGATGATTATTGTATTTCAGGTGATTTAGGAAATCCTGATTTTACTACATGGGAAAGTCTTGCGCGACCTTATTTAGATGCTAATTCTGAAGTTAATGTGTTCATGGGATCTTGGTGTGGACAAGTATCAGCAGCAACAGAAGAAAATATAAACATATATCTCTCCTTAATGACAGGATTAGAAAATGATTATCCAAACATTACTTTCGTGTATATGACTGGACATGTAGATGGAAGTGGACTTACTGGCAATCTTCATATTCGCAATGAGCAAATCCGTAATTATTGTATTTCTAATAATAAAGTCTTGTTCGATTTTGCAGATATTGAAAGCTATGATCCAGATGGTAATTTTTTTGGAGATAAACACGTTCAAGATAGTTGCGATTACGATGATGGTGGTAATTGGGCAATTGAATGGCAAAATTCACACACGGAAAATGTGGATTGGTTTTCATGTTCTTCTGCGCATTCTCAACCTTTGAATGCTAATTTGAAAACTTATGCGATGTGGTGGATGTTTACAATGATTGCACAAGGAGAAGTCATTGAATCGGTACCTAATCAAAAACAAATTGCTGGATACCAGATCTTTATTTTATTTAGTGCTGTGTTGATTATCACAACAGTAATCTTCCATAGCCAGAAAAAACGTTTATAATAAATTTGATACGACTAATTAGAATTATTGACTTTGACAAAAAATGAATTTCTATTAATTGATTATTTCTTAATCAATATCTTATTATAGAATGAACTAACATCATTTTCATCAAAAAGCACAATTATATTATGCTTTTTGTCCAAAACAGTTTGAAGAAGCGAATTATATGAAAATAAAGGGTTTCGATAAATTTCGAGAAAAGCTACCAGCACTTTCAGGTAAAAGAATCATATTCATCCCGATCTATTTTGCACTTTGTATGGTAATAGATTTCGGTCTTTTCATTATTTTCGAAAGTCTAGCAAATAATGACAATATTTTGAGTGTATTATTCCCAATATTAGCAATGACCATTATAGAAACGATATTTCTTATTATGGTGTATCAAATGTGGTTTTGGCGGGATCGTCTAAAAGCTAAATATGGTTTAACCGGTTATCAACGAATTTTTTTCGTTGGTTTGGCTGGTGTGATTGGGTTGATTAGTCTATCTTTCAATAATTTAATCCCGATAACAATTTTGTACCCTTCTATATGGAACAATCCACCACTTTCGACTTTTGCTATTCCACTCAATGAAATTTTTGGTTGGGATTGGAGAATTTTTGAAATTATTCGGTGGGTTTTGGGAGGTGTTATTGCATTGATAGGATTTTTAACAATGATTCGTTCCATCCTGACTTTTGGATTTGACTATATGACCGTTGTGTATTTGTATTTTCCTGAAGAAAGTGAACACCAAACACATGAAATCTATTCAATTCTTCGTCATCCAGCATATTCAGCAATAATTTTTGTTAGTATGGCAGGATTTATTATCCAGTTTTCAATACTAAGTTTGATTTTCTTTATTCTCTATTGCATTGGGTTTTATATTCACATTAATTTTGTTGAGGAACCTGAACTTATTTCCCGATTTGGGGAGGATTATAAATCATATAAAAAATCTGTTCCAGCCATATTTATGCATCCCAAAAACATTTTGAAATTTCTCAAGTTTCTCTTTGGAATCCAGAAAAAAGATAATTAGTGTCGAGAAAAATAAAAGATTTGTTCTCTATTGATTAACCAAATCTATTATTTTCTGATTAATCAATCCTTCTTCGCCAGGAACAGGAACAGGAGAATTATTTATTATGGATTTAGCGAATGCATCAATTTGTAGCCGATAATGGTCGTCGTTTGTAATTTCATATATCTGAGATCTTCCATCGATCTCCCTAAAAATTTCTACTTTTCTCCAAGGTATATGCCAATCAAATGCTCTGATAAAACCATCCGTCCCATATACTTCGAGACATGTGTGATGAGGACCATAAAACGAACCAACAGCTCTTCCAACAACCCCATTATCGAAATTTAGATTAAATAGAGCAAATTCGTCCAAATATTTTTGGGGCAAGGGGTCAGGCCAATGGATATGAGTAACGTTCTTTAAAGGAACGGGATTAAGGTATCTAATAATATCGATCATATGTATTGCTAAATCGAATGAAGCACCTCCACCAGACATATCCTTATTATATTTCCAAGAACGTGTTGAATCACGACCTGTCGACATGAAATCAGCAGTCATCATCACTAAGTTCCCAAGTTTCCCATCATCGATAGTTTTCTTGATATATTGAATAGACGAATTAAAACGATAACATTGTGCAACCATCAGTTTAGAACCGGTTTCTTTAGAAGCTTCAATCATCTCAGTGCACTGTTTTGCATTTAAACCCATTGGTTTTTCGACAATAACGTGTTTTTTGGCTTGTAAAGCTCTGATTACATCTCGATGATGAAATTTATTTGGACTAGCGATATATATAGCCTCAATTTCCTTATTTTGCAACATTTGAGGGATATCACTACTGCTATAAGCAAGGGGTACATCATATTTACGTGCTTTCTCGATTGTTGCGTCCAACTCTCTTTTAGTAATAGCAATTAATTCTGCATTCTTGCTTTCTCTGAAAGCGGGATTCAACAATTTTTCACCAAATCTTCCAAAACCTATGATACCAAACTTAACCTTCTGCGCCATAACAGTCAAAGAGGAAAAAAGCACTTTTAATAGATTTTGTACAGTTTTTTGGGAAAAAAATGGGGATTGATTAGTGACGGAATACTCGTTTTCCACAGAACACTAATGAGATTCCCATTTCATTTGCTTTATCGATTACCATTTGGTCTCTCATAGA
>JAEOUK010000728.1 GCA_016839385.1 Promethearchaeota archaeon | reverse complement strand
GAATCAAATGGTGGCAAAGTCACCGAATAACCGTCTATGCTTATATTTGATAGTCGTTCGAAATAATCAAAATATATTTCCAATTGGATAGGATCAATTCCATTGATCTGATTGATATTCCAATATGATCCTTGTTCTTGTGGAACGCTGTAAGAAGGCGTGTAAATACGAAAATAAGGTGGATTACCACTCAATTTTTCCATCAAATTCAGATTAGAGTAAATTACTTCTCGCATTGGCCGGAAATTTATACTTTTATAATTTACAAAAAATAAATCTATAAGCAAAATCGTCACCATTAAAGTTTTTATTCGATCCGAATATTTTTGTTTTTTCAACGAGATAAGAATCAAAATGAATGCAATTGAAAAAACAAGTATAGACCAGATGAAATTTATCGTTAATCCATTAGAAAAATATAAAGATCCGATTGAAAAAAAGATAATGAATATCAAGACTGGAAAGAGAAAAAAAATCCGCTTAAATGAGTAAACGAGCTGTCTCTTCAAAAGAATATCTAAAATCATCGCAGAAATGATTGAGAGTGAGAAAATCAGTAAAAATAGAAATCTCGCTGGCACTCTGGTTAATGAAAAACCGGGTAAACTAAAAATAATTTCCATTCCGGGTATATTTTCACCAAATGCTAATAAAATGGAAATAAATCCAAGCAAATACCATTTACGACTCGGTTTATTCTCCTTAAACAGAAATATGCCTAAAATCGACAACAGGAGAATGATTGCTCCTGGATACATCCTGGTTTCTGCATTTCCTTCAAAAAATGGAAAGAAGAGATTAAGAAGATCCGTCAAAGATAATGAAAAGATCAGATTATCACTGGTTGTCAGATTCTTTCTAGTAGATAATGATACATATTGAATAAAGGGTAACCATTGTGCTATTGAGGTTAGCAATCCGATAAACAAAGTTAGAAAAATGAACTTAACATATCTCTTAAAATCGATATTCTTTTCTACCAGGAGAAATATCCAAATAAGGAAAGATGGTATCGCCCAACGTAAATCTGCAAGTAAGATCAATCCCCAGATAAGACCAGTAAGAATGTAATTTAAGTAATTCGAATTTTGGTGTTTAAATTTTGTTGCAAATAAAAGTAAATATGGAGTCCAAGCTATGGCATATATGAGGGATAGATGTCCAGCGCCAATATGAGCATATATTTTTGCAGAAAAAAACATTGCGAGACTGCCAAATAAAGAACCGAATTCTGAGATATTCAGACGTCTAAGAAACAAAAACATGCCAATTGAACCTAATAATAAGTGAAGTAATAGAGATATATTAATGCCAATCGGCAAGGGAAATAAAAGGGAAATCCAACCCGGAAAATATAATAATCCTGAAAGAGGATTAGCTACAAATGGATATCCCGAGAAAATCAAATTAGACCATAACGGTATTTGATAAAAATCTCGAATTGTATTTTGGATAAAGAGTAAATTTGGATAATGCGAGATCGGGATATCCGAGTATTCGGATTCTCCTAGATAGATAAAGCTATTTAAATTTAAAATAATTGGAATATTCGCAATTATGAAAATTATGATTAATAAAAGGTAAGTTCTTTTTTGTTTCAATTTGGAACCTGGAAAATGGCAAATTTATCTACATCATAAATTATTTTATGGTTATCTTTGGTTATCGGGCATTCATCCACGTTGTTTTTGTACTCGCAAAGTATTAAATCGACTTTGTATTCGGAGAAGAAATTCTCAGATTCAGAAATCGACATTTTACCAGACCAAAAATCATTAACTGATTGTTCGGTTTGATCTGCATCAATACTTTCAAATGGATGACCGTAAACAACCTTGAATGGTCCTAATGCCGGAATTTTCAATCCATTCTCTACGTCGGCGAGAATAACATCCCCATGAGAATGATTTCGTGTTAACCAAGTAATTGAGTTAACTAAGCCCTTGTCAATGAAAAAAAATTGGTCCTGATTATTTATTGCATTAACACTACCTGAAAAAATTAATAGATTTGATGGAAGTACTAGACAAATCGATAGAATAATTATGAATTTTGTTCTTCTAGAATAACGAGAATTTAAGAACACCCTTAATAAATACCAGAACGCCAGCGTGATTGGGATATAAATTCCAACCAAAAAACGTCTTTGTAAGTTAAATGGAATATAAGCCATGACAAATGAAAAACCAACCCAAAAAAGTAACAAAAGAAGAAATTTTTCAAATTTAACTTTTTTTATGAGTAATAAAATTGAAAAAAATAAAATTCCTAAAATGAATGGGGAAAATGAAAAGATTAAGTTTATTATTGACGGGGTTG
>JAEOUK010000332.1 GCA_016839385.1 Promethearchaeota archaeon | reverse complement strand
GGATTTAATCCTTTCTAATGCAATTTCTATAATGTTAAACGCTTCTTCAATCTCTTCATCCATCATCATCAACATCATCCATCATCTATTTAACAATTCGCAATCATCAAAAATTCGTGAAACTTCGGTTTGACGGAATTATATCAATATGACAAGAATATCCAGAAAATACGCACATGTGTTTTTTTTTGAAAATAGTCATTTTCTTCCTTCGCAGATTCCCACAAAAATTTATTTCTGACTTAATTAATCCAAATTAATGACTTACGATTCTTCTCCTGTTAAAAAATTAAATGTGCCAATAAGTGAATTGTTTCCTATTGATGAAAATTATACTTTTTTAGCCGGTGCGGGAATTTCTATAGATTCTCCCACAAACATGCCTTCAGCAATTCAAATGGTTAATGATTTACTGACATTGGTATCACCAGAAGAAGAATTATCCTCAATATTGAATTTGAAAACTCTTCGTTTTGAGCTTGCAGTAGAAATCATCCAAAATGTTGTTGATATGGATTTACAGTTCTTCGATTATATGGAGCATGTTAAATCTCCAAATCTTATACACCATTTTCTATCTAGAAAGATCGTTAAAGGAAGCAACGTCATTACCACTAATTTTGATTATTCCATTGAATATGCACTAAAAGAACTGATCTCTGAGGATAAACAAAACAAGATTCGAATATTGATAACGAAGGAAGATTTTCTCGAAGCATCTCAGAAACCCGAGATTTTAGATCATACATATAACCTGGTAAAAATTCATGGTTCAAAGCGGAATATAATTACTCAGGAGAACACACAAGAATCTCTGGTCGCAACTATTGGTGCTCTGGGAAGAGATAGGGAAGAAGGAAAAACCTTTGCAATAGAACCCTACAAAAAAGATGTACTTTATTCATTGCTCAAGGACACCACATTGGTGATTCTGGGATATTCAGGGAATGATGATTTTGATATAACTCCATTGCTTTCAGAAGTACCGTTTATTTCTCGACTAATTTGGATCGACCATACGCAACAAAATATGCTTGAATGCCTGAGAATAACGGGAAATTCTTCCGAAATCGGAAAAGATGAAGATTCAATAATTCAATTTCTTGCAAAACTCGGAGATAATCAGGAATTCGAGCGAATTTTGATCCGTGGAAATACCAAAGGACTAATTAAAGACTATCTTTGGTCAATTTTTCATACTGATACTCCCCTTGGAATTGAATTGAAAGAAAAAGAATACCCAAAGTTAGGATTTAATCAATATATTTTTAGTCTGTATGGGAATTTAACTAATTTACAGAAATATCATTTTGCGTCCGAATTATATTACAAACTAAAACTTATTCCCTCTGCAATTCGATGTGCAACTCGAGGGCTGGTAACGGCAAATTCTATAAATGCTATGACTGCAAAATCTACATTTTTTAATTATTTAGGTTTAACTCATCAAATTCAAGGTGATTATGAAAAATCATTGAATTTTTATTCTCGTGCATTAATCATAGACGAAGAATTGGGGAATTTTTATTCACAAGCATCCCTTTTGAATAATATTGGTTCCATATACTCTATTTTAGGAGAATATGATAAAGCTGTTGCAAGATATGAGTTATCTCTTAGAATCTCTGATGAATTAGGAAATATGCATGGTAAAATTACCTCGTTAAACAATATTGGGAATATCTATGAAAACCAAACTCAATACAAAAAAGCTCTGAATTATTACAGTACCGCTCTTGAAATATGTGAACAAATTGGGGATTTAGAACGTAAAGCTGTATTACATAATAATATTGGGAAAATCTTGAATTCAGAAGATCCTAATACAGCTATTCTCCATTATAAGAATGCATTAAAAATTACTAAACTACTTGGAGATTTGCAAGGGCAAAATATTATTATTAATAATATTGGTAGAATTTTAGCGGAAAATGGAGATCTAAAGACAGCTATTTCCATGTTTAAAACTAGTATCGAAATCGCAGAGAGGTTAGGTGATAACTCAAAAAAAGCAGGCGCATTAAGCAATCTTGGCTCAATGGCTTTAGCTAACAATGATACAGATCAAGCTTTGCATTATTTCGAAGAAGCCAGTAAACTGGAAGAAAAACAAGGAAATCCTCATCTAGTGGGAATTTACCATAATAATATTGGAATGATTTACCAAAAAACAAATCAAATTCACAAAGCAATTGAGGCATATAAGGTAGCACTGCAGAAATTTGAATCCATCGACGCAAAAAGTAACATTGCCTTGGTACTAAGTAAAATTGGGGATTGTTATATGGCACATAAACGCTTTAGTGAATCCTTAAAATATTATTTGGCAGCAAAGAATATTTATACATCCCCTGATATTGGTGAACTTGAAAATTTAGCCGCAATCACTAGTAATCTCGGTAAAAGTTATGAAATGTTGGGGAATCATGAAGAAGCTTTAAGATGTTATGAAGAAGCTTTGGAAATCGATGAAAAATTAGAACATCCAATTAATAGAGCTCTTGATTATTTCAACATTGGTAGAATGCAAAAAACTCAAAACCACCTTCCAATTGCTTTGGATAATTTAAGAAAATCACTTGATTTATTCACCCAATTAGGTATGAAAGAACAAGTTGAATCCATTAAACGTCTATTGAATACATTATAAGAGGGAAAACGATGAACTGGGGTTATGTGATTGCAATAGGAATGGGTATTTGGAAT
>JAEOUK010000331.1 GCA_016839385.1 Promethearchaeota archaeon | reverse complement strand
ATGCCAATAACGATGATACGGTGTATCTTCTGTTTGTACTAATTCCCAAGAATCAAGCTCAGCAGTAAATTTGTAGAATTCTGATTTAATAGTAAATTCTCTACCCCCGAAAAGATAAGATTGATTGTTTTCCAGGTTGAATACAAATCCTACCCCATATCGTCCCGTGGGTGAATTTGTCGTACTTATTAGTTTCCAGTTTGCAGTAGTAACATTGAATTTCCAAAGTTGATTTGAACGAACACCACCTTGAAATCCTCCAAAAAGCAACACACAATCATTTCTTGAATCATAGGTAATACCACAATCAGATTTCATCTGGGGTCGTTCAGCGGTTATTATTTTTTTCCACTCAAGAGATGTTAGATTTAAAATCCAAGAATCAGTAAATCCCACTGAATCTGTATTATTTAAACCACCATACATAAAAATCGAATTAATTGTTGGAATGTAAACCATACTGTGGCAAAATCTTGCAGAAGGGGTGTTGTTAGTCTCAATTACCGACCAATCTCCGTTTAACACGTCATATTTCCATACATTGTTCAGTTGAGATGTATCTCCATTTGATCTTCTACCCCCAAATAAAAAAATAGATTTCGATTGTTCCACAAATACCAGTCCGTGCCCGTGACGCTTTCCAGGATTTTCAGCATCGGTTGTTTCTGATGTACCTTGCACGTTTAATATTGTAGGATATAATGCTACCAAACAAATACAAACTAAGAGTGAGGAAATCTGCCTTTTTTTTATTTTAACCACCTTGAATTAGTATTATAATACACAAATGTCTATCAACTTTGATTTCTGGGATATATTTATAAATATTGAAAATAGTCAAATATTAATTTATTTATTAGGGTTGGAATTTATGAAAGTAGCAAAAAAAACAGTAGTTTTGTTATTCTTTTTTTCCATTATTTTAAAAATTTCAACTGTTCAAGCCGCAACTCCTGATTGGGGTATTGAAGGGGGGGATTTCATAGCATGGGATGCATATTTTCTCCAAAACAACACAGATGGGATATCGGAATGGAGTTGGAGAGTGGGTGTAAGTATTGACGGATTTCCTAAATCTGATGGTAAATATTATATAAATGGGAGTCTGTATGAGAATGAGACAATTACTCGAAACGTTGAGCTCAATCAAATTACTTTGGGGGATCTTGGCCCTTTTAATGGATTTTTTATTGGACCTGTGCTTGATTATGATAATATTAATTCGAAATTAATATCTGATTCATCCAGCATTGATTCTATGAGATCAGGAATTAACACTTTTATAGGGGATTATCCTTATTATACTCTTACTGAACCTGTATCATCTGAGTTGTTTAATATAACAGGTAGTGGAATTGACGGTAACTACATTTGGGAGTATTCTGGCGTAATTAATTATTCCAATAACAAGGTTTTGAATAGTGTAAATGAAAGTTACTCTCATAATGATACACGGACTGGCTTTTTTGAACAAAAAGAATATCGGTGGAAAATGGCTTATTATGCGCATTGTCTATGCGGTGAGCGTCCTCCAAAATTTCTAATTCCGGGATTTCCGTTAATGCTTCTCGTTGGAACCCTTTTAATTGGAACTGTGGTATTAGTTCGTAAATATCGACCAATTTTGCAGTTAATCACTTAGCAGATACTGGTGATCATATTATGAACTTCACAATCAAAAGGAGAGTACTATGAAAACTTCAAAAAAAGCAGCAATAGGCTTGTTTCTATTCTTATTCATATTGGGAATGACCACTGCTAAAGCTGCCACTCCCGACTGGGGTGTTAGAGGTGGAGATGTAATACGTTGGGATGCCACCCACTATCTTGATGCAGTGTATCTTACTAGTCCTATCACTTTGGATTGGTATGTCATTTTTACCGTCGACGGATTTCCTGAATTTAATGGAATGAATTATATCAATGGTAGTGTCAATCAAAATGGAACTATTATCGACGATCCCGTATCTTTAAGTCCTATAACCCTCAGATCCTTAGGATCTTCCCCGGGTAATTTCGTTGGTGATATTTTGAACAACATCCACTTAGGAACGAATTTAATTTCTGATTCTACAGAATTAGCAGATTTGAAATTGGGTTTTGAATGGATAGAGACAAATTACCCTGCGTATACATTCACTGAAACTACTCCGAATATAAGTTTTAAACTGACAGGGAGTGGTTCCGATGCGGGTTCTGATTGGACATATTCTTGTGTAGTGAATTATACTTCTGATCATGTGCTCTATTCGGTTGATGAGAATTATTATGCTATTGATACCGAAGATCCTGGAATGGGAGACGAAGGTTTCGAAGATTTCACATGGCGTAGAACAAGTTATACACATGGAACTGGAGAAGAACCCCCTGGTAATAATGATCTAGATATACCGGGTTATGGAGTGTCTATTCTTCTCGGAACTCTGTTTATTGGCACTATTATTTTGATACGCAAGCAAAAACTATCTTAAATTAATTCTTTCTCTTTTTTTATCTCAAAAATACTTATTGATGTGGTAGATTTTTTGAGATGAGTTATGTATTCACAAATTTATATGAATAAAAATACACTACATAAGTGAATCGGCTTTTCCCAGTTCCTTTTGCGGCTGCAAGGAATAATTCCCCATTTCATCACGATATTTGGGATAATTTGTAATCACTTTTGGATTTTGTAGGGGGAATGGAAGATTTTCTACAACATTTTTCATAAGGTGATGAGATAGAAGCAATCCTTTATCGGTTAGTTTGTTCTTTCGAATATATCCACCAAATTTGAGCATGGAAATTACAATTTTTACCGTGCGTGAGAATTCATAATTTGGATCTAATACCAAATCTCCGATCATTCGAGCTAACTTTCGCCACTCAATCGACTCCGGATCGTTTACTGAAACCAACGCAAGAGGATTTATATTTGAGTTGTCTGGATTCCAATAATTCAGATAAAGTCCAACTGGTGGGTTGACCATACGATATCCTCCATAACCTGAGAAGGCAGCAGGTCCAAAACCAACATAATCTTCGACCAATTCATCTCTGGACGAATCATACAAATCCATATGTTTGGTAAACGTCCAAGGTCCACGTCGATCGTATCCATTTACTTTCAAAATTTGCCAACTTTCCTCAATTACCTTGAACATGGCTTCATCTGGCATTTTGGAATTAGAAACTAATCCACGAATTGCCATATATGGGTAAATCGTAATTTGTGAAGGTCCGATTTCACAAAGCGCATGAATGTCCCTTAGAAAACCTTCTGCAGATTGATTTTTTAATCCAATTAGCATATCCACATTAGTAAAAAGTCCTTGATCTTGTGCAAATTTCAAGAGTTCAGGAAGATTATCATAATGTTTTTGTGTTCGATGTACGGATTTCAGTACATCGGGTTGAAGAGT
>JAEOUK010000330.1 GCA_016839385.1 Promethearchaeota archaeon | reverse complement strand
GTTTGAGCTTGCAAAAGATATTGGAACAAACGATCCTCCTACGGAAGAAGAATTGCGGCTTTTACATGAGGTAATTGATCCAAATGGAATTATCTTTCCACATAAAAAGTAATTTCTTACTTCCTTTTTTATATTCCGACTGATTTACCCACCTTTTTGGGATTATCTTCAGTTATTTTAATCAAAACAAAGGTTTTTGAACATGTAATGGATCATTTATCACATTAAACCACCCGATACAGTGAGGATTATGAAGAAAGGAAATAAATATGGCACCCATCGAGTAATTGAACCAAAAGGAGCGCTCCCTCAAACGGCATACAAGATTTCTAACGATATGGAATTATATGATAATGAAATTCGAATTGCAGTAGATTCTTTGAATATCGATTCTGCTAGTTTTACCCAATTAAAAGAAGAAGCAAATAAGGATCCAGAAAAAATTAAACAAAAAATATTTGAGATAGTCAATGAACGGGGAAAAATGCAAAATCCTGTGACTGGTTCTGGAGGTATGTTAATGGGAACTGTGGAGAAAATTGGAGATGCTATAGCAAGTAAGACAGATCTTAAAGTAGGAGACAAGATAGCTACATTAGTATCCCTTTCCTTAACTCCCTTAAAAATCGAAGATATTAAAGAAATAAAAATGGATATCGATCGAGTCGATGTGAAAGCTCAAGCAATTTTATTTGAAAGTGGAATTTATTCAAAATTACCAGAAGATATGGATGATGCATTAGCTTTAGCAGCATTGGATGTTGCAGGAGCACCGGCTCAAGTAGCAAAACTAGTAAAACCAGGCGATTCGGTACTCATTCTTGGAGCAACTGGAAAATCCGGTATCTTATGTGCATACGAAGCCAGAAAGCGTGTTGGACCTACTGGAAAAGTGATTGGATTAGCAAGAAATGAATCTCGAGCTGAATATTTGAAAGAAATCGGTTTTTGTCATGATGTGGTAATTGCAGATGCAAAAGATGCTACCAACATTTTAGATCAAATTCTAAAAATAAACAACGGAAAAGAAGTAGATATTTCAATAAATTGTTTGAACATTCCTGAATGTGAAATGTCTAGTATATTACCAGTTCGAGATGAAGGCATTGTGTATTTCTTTTCCATGGCAACTAGTTTTACTCGAGCTGCACTGGGTGCTGAGGGAATTGGGAAGGACGTATTGATGATAATTGGAAATGGCTACACAAAGGATCATGCAGAAATAACACTTGAAGAATTACGTGAATGTGAGAAGCTTCGAAAATTGTTTGAAGCAAAATATGTGAACGCATAGTTTTTTATTGAAATTTAAGGATAAGAAAAATAATGAAGGTAAATAGGCGACAAGAATTATTTCCAGAGGTTTCTGATGAAGATTGGTATGACTGGAAATGGCAAGTTCGAAATCGGATTGAAAACGTAGAAGACTTGAAAAAACTCATACCACTAAGTAAAGACGAAGAGGAAGGTGCAAAGAACTGTTTAAAACTATTCCGAATGGCAATCACTCCATATTACTTATCATTGATTGATCCTAATGATCCACATGACCCCATTCGTGCACAATCTATACCAACAGCAGGAGAATTACTAAGAGATGAAGTAGATTTGGAAGATCCACTTCATGAGGATGTAGATTCTCCTGTTCCAGGGCTAACTCATCGATATCCCGATCGTGTTTTGATGTTGATTTCAGAAACTTGTTCAATGTACTGTCGTCATTGCACCCGACGAAGGTTCACTGGACATCACGATCTTAATCCTTCCATTGAAAATATTGATAAAGCTATTGATTATGTGCGTAGAACTCCTGAAGTTCGAGATGTTCTCCTATCTGGTGGAGATCCTTTTCTACTATCAGATAAAAGGATTGAGTATATAATTAAAAGTCTTAGAGAAATCCCTCATGTAGAGATCATTAGAATTGGGACTAGAACCCCAGTAGTTATGCCTATGAGAATAACGAAAGAATTAGCTGAAATGCTTAGAAAATATCATCCTATCTGGTTAAATACACATTTTAATCATCCCAATGAAATTAATGAAGATTCTAAACATGCATGTGATTTACTTGCAGATGCAGGTATACCATTAGGGAATCAATCAGTATTGTTAGCTGGAGTAAATGATTGCATTCATGTTATGCGTCGATTAGTAAATGATCTTGTTAAGATACGTGTTCGACCATATTATATATATCAATGCGATTTATCCGTAGGATTACGTCATTTTAGAACTTCTGTTGGGAAGGGAATTGAAATTATTGAAGGACTGAGAGGACATACATCAGGCTATTGTGTGCCGACATTTGTTGTAGATGCTCCCGGTGGTGGTGGGAAAATACCTGTCATGCCAAATTATTTAATTAGTCATGGTGACCATAAGGTAATTCTGAGAAATTATGAGGGAGTAATTTGTGCTTATACTGAACCAACCGATTATACTCCTGATTGTCAATGTCCAGAACATGAAAAGAAACTGACGGGTGTTGCAGGATTATTACAAGGTAATGAAATAACTATTGAACCAAAGGATCTTGAGCGTCGTAAGAGGAAAAACCACTCACAATAAACTGATTTGAAATGAGCCTTATTGATTTGTTTCTGAAATCTACGGAACGATATAAGGTGTTTTCATTTATCGGAATGGCAAAGAATGTTGGAAAAACAACTACATATAATTATATCATTCAGAATTTACATTCTAAATTTCTTCTTGGATTAACTTCTATCGGTCGTGATGGGGAACAGAAAGATATACTGACTGAACAGCCAAAACCAGATATATTTGTTCCCAAAGGTACTCTACTTGCCACAGCTGAGGATTGCTTAAAAAGATCAAATTTAAAATTTGAAATCTTATTAAAAACTGATATATCGAGTCCTTTAGGACAAATAGTACTACTGAAAGCTACTGAATCTGGAACTGTAGAACTAAGTGGTCCTTCTATAGTAAAATATCTTCAAAAAATTTGTAACCAACTCCAGAATTTTGGAGCAAATTTAATTTTAATCGATGGAGCATTTGACAGAAAATCATTTGCTACTCCAAAATTAGCTCAGGCAACAATACTTTCAACAGGTGCTGCACTATCCCATGATCTAGAAGAAGTTATTGAAAATACTAAGTTTTCTATTGAAAAATTATCCAGACCTGCTTTATGTAACCAAGAAATACATGATATTATAACCAATTTATTTAAGAAGTACAACGCGGGAATAATTGAAGAAAAAAAAGAGATAATACCGTTTAATGTGAATACAGCATTGAATGCGACAAATAAAATTTTGGAGAATATAACTCCGAAAAGTAAATATATCGCTATTAAAGGAATTCTTGGTTCCCAATTATTTAAAAAAATGCTAAGGAAAGATTTAGATTTTACTGATCTCAAGATTATCATTGAAGATGGAACGAAAATTTTTACACCTCCAAATTTATATAACCAATTCTGTAACAGAGGAGGAAAAATTGAAGTATTGCATCCTATTAACATAATAGCAGTCACAGCAAATCCTATTTCTCCGTATGGATTTAGCTTTAATCAAAGACTCTTTTTAGAACGATTACGACAAAATTTAGACATACCTGTATTTGATATTGTAAGTGGAGGTTGAGGAAAATATACGATAAATTGAAACTAAACAATGAAATTGTTACAAATGCACGATTGAAAGCTCGAAATATTGCCTATAAGATGCTTGAGTTTATAAATGACTATACGACAACCACAATCGAGAGAACAATCTGTAGATTACTTGGGATTGATGGTGTGAATAAAGAAGGGATACCTTTACCAAACATAGTCGTAAACAATATCGATGTTGCTAAGGGAGCTGCATATTATTTGGGGAATGCGATATTCCAAACACATCTCAAACCTCAAGAAATTGCTGAAAAGATCTCTCAACAAAAATTAGATTTGAAGAAGTTACCCTTGAGTGAGATAAGTGACATAAAAAATGCAATTTTACCATTAACGATAGAAGGAGCGAAAAAAATAAAAGAAAATCGTGAAATCCGTTCAAATTTATTGAATCAATATGGTGAGAAGCAAGGTCCACTTTTATATGTTATTGTTGCCACTGGAAATATATATGAGGATATAATTCAAGCTGATTCAGCAGCAAGAAAAGGGGCTGATATAATTGCAGTTATTCGAAGTACGGGTCAGAGTCTTATGGATTATGTCCCATATGGTCCTACGACTCAAGGATTTGGAGGTACATACGCAACCCAAGAGAACTTCCGTTTGATGCGTAAAGCATTAGATGAGGCAGGGGAAGATTTAGGTAGGTATATTCGTCTATGCAATTATTGTTCAGGTCTATGTATGCCTGAAATAGCAGCAATGGGTGCATTAGAAAGGTTAGATGTAATGCTAAACGATGCATTATATGGAATATTATTTCGAGATATTAACATGCAACGAACAATAATTGATCAGCATTTTTCAAGGATGATTAATGGATACTCAGGTGTTATTATAAATACTGGAGAAGATAATTATATAAAAACCGTAGATGCTGTAGAACAATCTTATACAGTATTGGCATCACAATTAATGAATGAACAGTTTGCTTTACTAGCGGGTCTTCCAGAGGAACAAATGGGTATTGGGCATGCATTTGAAATGGATCCATCAATAAAAAATGGATTCTTATATGAAATTGCCCAAGCACAATTATCACGAGAAGTATTTCCGAATTCTCCCTTAAAATATATGCCACCTACAAGATATATGACAGGGGATATATTCATGGGATGTGTACAAAATGCATTATTTAATATCGTAACAAAATTAACTGACCAAAAAATCTGCTTATTGGGAATGTTAACAGAGGCAATTCATACTCCGTTCATGTCGGACAGAGCAATTGCAATTGATATAGCCCAATATATCTTCAATAATATGGATTCAATCTCTGAAGAATTCATATTTAAACCAGATGGGATTATAAATCAACAAGCGAACAAATCGCTTATTAAAGCATACGAATTATTAACGGAAATAGAGCAGCAAGGATTATTCAAAACACTGGAATTAGGTATTTTCGCAGGAATTAAACGCCCAATTAATGGAGGAAAAGGATTGGAAGGGGTGTATAAAAGGGAAAATGAGTATTTTAATCCATTCAAATCTATTTTTCTAAACTATAAGGAGGGGATATGATGGGAGATCATTTGCGTAAAATGAAAGAAATTGGATATCGTCAAAAATACGATCCGATGAAAGTAAAGCCATATGGAGATACAATAAATGACGGAAAAGTTCAAGTAAGTTTCACCCTTCCAATGCCTAACACGCCTAGAGCGACAATTGCTGCAAAAAAACTTGTATTGAAGATGGGATTAAGAGACCCTAATATCGTGCTTCAAAAGAGTCTAGAAAGTGAATTCACATTTTTTATTGTATATGGAAACCTGATCCATGCAATTGATATAACAAAAATAAAGAAAGAAGAATATTTACAACCAAAATCGATGTCTATGGATGAAATCAATACATTCATTACAGAGAATTTTGGGAGAAAACTTGTAGTAATTGGAGCAACCACTGGTACCGATTCACATACAATGGGAATCGATGCAATCTTGTCGATGAGGGGATATCATGGTCATCATGGATTAGAACGATATGAAATGTTGAAAACCTATAACTTAGGATCTCAAGTATTAAATGAAGAATTTGTACGCAAAGCAATTGACTTACAAGCGGATGTTTTATTGGTTTCACAAACTGTAACTCAAAAACGAATTCATGTCCGGAATTTGACTAATTTAGTAGAGCTACTAGAAGCTGAGGGAATCCGAGATAAGGTAGTAGTAATTTGCGGAGGAGCTCGTATTTCTAGAAAATTGGCAAAGGAACTTGGATTTGACGCTGGATTTGGACCAAATACAGTTGCTGAGGATGTTGCCACATTTTTTGTGACTGAATTAAAAAATAGAGAACTTAAGGGCTAAAACTTAGCCCTTTTAATTATTATGACTCCAATTGCAGCAATTAATGCACTTGTGGAAGCAAATAAGATAACAAAAATTGGAAAATGTGGTACGGAGGTATACACTACATTAATATTTTTAAATGTATCAATATGAACACCCGAAGCAACTAATTGATTTTGGTAATAAACATCAACAGTATAATTTCCTCTTGGAACGTCCGGATAATATACAAGTCCATAAGAATTGGACAATTTATATGCGTATGGAATGCTTAAATCTTTAGAAATAAATGTTCCATATGTCGCATTGGGAGAGTCACCGAAATTTAGTTTAACTTCTGCATTTTTCAACGGAGTATTGATTCTATCTACTATTTTAATATTTAAGGAAGAAGGAGCTCGATATTTTATAGAAATAGAGTCAATTTCTCCAAGCGCTAAATAATAATCAGCTGCTAGATATCCTTTTCCTCCAAGAAAGTCAATTCTTGTTCCATTTTGAGAACGATCTCCTATATCCCGGAGATTAAAAGTTTCAAGACTTCGTCCAAGAATACTAGACACTTCGAAATGCTCTTCATAGACAAATTCCGTCAAGTTTAATCTAAAATTGCTAACAAGTATTCTTGGAGGTCCATTTATAACAGAAATATCAAAATCACGTGTACGTATGTCAGTCTGGTCTACTAAATAATCTCTTCTCCAATAATCACTAAATTTGTTAACGAATTCAATTGTATGGTTTACGGTAAAATCGATAAGATAAACCTTTGTGTCTATTGGTATATTATTTAATCTAAATGATTTATTAGACAGCTGAGTATAGTCTTCAAATGGCAAGGTAGAAGTTAAATTAAATCGTTTTTTCCAAACCATATTTTTAATGTAATCTACATCGGGAAGATTTACGATAAAATCTACAGTCATATTGACGTTGAATTTACCCACTTGATATGTATAATTGTAGTAGCTCGTTATGGTCTTAGGTTGGTATAAATCGATATATGGAGATTCCACGGGTGCATCTGGAAAAATCTTTTGTCTCAATCGCCAATTAGTAATCGTAATATTATAATCGTATACATAATCTACAAAAAGACGTCCAGAAGGATAAGCGCTGTGAATATCGGAGTAATTATATATAAATCCACCAAAGCCAGACAATTTTACATCGTCTACATTTACAGGGGTAGAATTAATACTCATAGAGATGATTTCTCCTCTATCTAATTCTGGTCTATAACTTAATATGGTCGCAGTGTCATTAGCATGGTAATCATATCGAACACTTTCATTTAATCGGATTTCAACTCCACTCTCCCACCATTCTGTTCCGTACGATTCTTCATAGGCAATTTTCTGGACAGAAACCCAATCATAATCAAGATAAGTAAATGAAATTGTTTGAGGATTTACACCAACTGTAGTTGT
>JAEOUK010000329.1 GCA_016839385.1 Promethearchaeota archaeon | reverse complement strand
TAATTTCCCAATATGGCTTTTTCAAATATTTTAACAGTGTTGTTTAATCCTAATTCTATGTAACTGACCATTTTAAATCCTCAGACCAATATTCACTATTTATAACTTAACCATCCTTCCAAATAAATAAGACTTTTAACAAAAACAAAACTATTTTTCTGTTAAAATCTATCGAGTGATATAAATCTTTTTTCCCATCCATGATAGATGTTAAAGGCATAACTTTATAGTCCAAATGGGTAATACAATGCCAATATTACACTGTGCAGATGTATAGAGATAAAAATAGTGGGTGAAATTAATCAGATCCCACAATAATACATTGTATATCACAGCTGTGGTTTGGACTAATCCTTTTTTAATTCACGAAATCGTTAACATATATTTTAAAATAATCAATTGTAGTCACATCTATGTCCTTCAGCTTATCGCAATTTGATAAAATAATTGACAGAACTACTACTTCAACCATCAAATGGGATCCAGATTACATGAAGGAGCGATTCAATCGCACGGACCTACTTCCTTTCAATCATGCGGAATTGGATTTTGAATGTCCAAAACCTGTTATAGATGCAATTAAAAAAAGAGCAGAACACCCGATCTACGGTTATACCCTTGTTAAAGATGAGTACTATGAATCCGTAGTAAATTGGTTTAAAACCCAACACCATTTTGCATATGAAAAGGAGGAATTGCTTGCAGGGATAGGAATAATACATAGTTATCGTCAAATAATTAACCATTTCACCCAACCAGGAGAAGAAGTTCTTATTTTTACACCAATTTATAGACCTTTTTTTGAAGGAGTGGAAGAATATAACAGGAAACTAGTGACAAATCCCCTTCATCTTGAGAACCGATCCTATTTCATAGATTTTGAATTACTGGAACGCACATTAGAATCTCATACGATCAAACTACTTGCTTTTGTTAATCCTCATAATCCGATTGGAAGAGTATGGAAAAAAAAGGAATTGAAGAAACTGGGGGATCTGTGTTTAAATTATGACGTTTTAATTGTATCTGATGATATTCATAGTGAATTAACTAATTTAGACCACCCCTACATTCCAATTGCGTCGGTTTCCCAGGAAATTGCGAATAATGTTATCACTCTTACTTCTCCTACAAAAACATTCAATCTATCAGGAATGAAAATATCAAATTTCCACATCATAAATCCTGATATCAGAGAAGATTTCTATCGAATTGTGAACAAAAAATTTGTGTATGCTCCCAATGTTTTTGCGATATCAGCATTAATCGCAGCTTATAATGAATGTGCTCCTTACGCAAGACTACTGCGACAATACTTAGATGACAACTTTAACTATATGGAGAATTTCATTTCAAGCTTAAAACCAGAAATTACTACGATACGACGAGAAGGGACACCGACAGTTTGGTTAGATTTTCGAAAAAGTGGATTGCCGAACGGCAAAATATTTAAATTCCTTTTAGATAAGGCAAATATTATCACCGTAGATGGAACTTTCTTCGGAGAAGATGGAAGTGGATTTCAACGCATGAGTCTTGGGTTACCTAGAAGTATCATTGAAAAAGCAATGTATAACCTAAAGGCTGCAATGGATACATTGCAGTAATTTCTTATTTTAGCAAACCATATAAAGAGCAACATCGAAAAAGAATTATTAGATGTCAGAAAAACGAACATTTGGGAAATATTTAGAAACTTTTCCCGAAGATGTGAGAAAAATCGCATTAAAATTAAGAGTTACCATTTTGAAGAAAATTCCCCGAGTTTCTGAATCAGTTCATCTTGGTATGAAGTGGATTGTCTATGGTGCACCTCGTTCCATAATTGCTATTAAACCCGAAGATAAGCATGTTAACTTATTCTTTTTTGAAGGTGTGAAATTAAGAGATCCCGATCATATTTTAAAAGGCAGTGGTACTAGGTTACGTTATATTATTGTAACGGATGTAGAAAAAAATAGAAAATTAATCGAAGATTTTATTGATCAAGCGTATTTCATGCATATTAAAAGAAAAACTATGAAACTTTAGTCTTTTTCATGATGTCGTTTGATGAAGACACTGATGAAGGTCAAAAAGCTACCGCCTGTCATGATCCATGTTCCTAAAGCGACACCACCTAATTCATAGTGAAATGGAATATTTGTGATGAGTTCTGGGGAAACAAACATGTTAAAAACTCCGGGAACTATTGGCAATATTCCAGTAAACACATTCAATATTAATAACACACCAATCGCTAAAGGAATAATCGATCCAATAAATGCAGAGATTCTACTGCTTGCGCCACCAAGTTGCATGAATCCAGTGGTTGTAAAAATTACATATCCTGCAAGCAGAAGGTATATCACCCACACATCTACTCCAAGAATTCCAGCTAATGTTGAGGAATTCACAATTACTGCATTGAATTGCATGAATCCACCAATTGCATAAGAATACAGAGGTCCTGCTATAGCAAATAAAGTTAAGAAATATAATGCTATTGTGGTCAATATACCACCAATAATTGCTAAGAATTTTCCAAAATCCATAATAAGCACCTTTTAGATGTAAAGTTAGCATGCTCCTAAAAATATTAGTGTAGAAATTTAAAAGAAAATAAAAAAAAGGAGTTTATGAATTATTCTCGGGACATAAAGCCGCTAACTAGGGATAAAATTCCCCCAACTGCAGCTATATATGTACCAAGTCCTACACCTGCAATGTTTACATTTATTGGAATAATCCCTGGGATCCAATCTATATGATCAAATAAGAAACCTGTTTGTATTGTAAAAGCAGAGAAAACCCCATATACGCCTAGAATGATGAAAATACAAAAGATCAATGTGATTGTTCCACCAATTATTGCAGCAATTGATGAAGGGATTCCGAAAATTTGAGCAATGCTTGCTAAAAGAAAAATTATGAATGCAAAGATCAGTACATAATGAACCCAACTTAATGCTAAACTGAATGCAGTTCCTATACTTAAAAGAGCACCAACTCCATATACTGAATTTACATTAGTATAGAGAGTAAAGAAGAATGATCCTAATATAGAAAGGATCGCTCCAATTAATGCTAGAAGTTTGCTTGTTTTTACCATTTTTTGTTATACCTCTAAAAAGGATACATAATGTAAGAAGAATCGAAAATTTAAATTCTTGTCTAAAATTCTTAATATTATCCACCTAGTAAACGAAATACCAACGAAAACGAATTTAAACCTCTCTACTTTTGACTACAATTAAAAAGAAAAAGAAATAGAGATATGTTTTGGATTTTTAGAAGTCTTCTCGAGTTAAAAATACGCTGACCAATGAAAGTAGTCCACCGGTTCCTACAATAAAAGTACCTAAATCAATTATTACTCCTGGAACTGCAGGAGCTGGTAAACCAAATCCGAAGGTTAATGGAACCCATTGTGTTACTAACGGATCAGAACTGAAAGCGAACAAATTTCCCCACAGAGGGGCAATATTGTATGCACCTAAAAAGATGATCACTACAACAGCTAAAGGCAACAATGAACCAAAGAAGGCAGCAATTCTGCTTTTTATTCCTATTAATTGTAAGATGAAAGAGAGTAAGAAAACAATGTATCCGATAACGAACACCCATTCCCAGACACCCCAACCAGAAGCTACTTGAAATAATGTGATTAGATTCATTGCACCCCCAATACCATAGTTTACTAAGGGACCTGCAGTTATAAGAGAAAATGCAAAAGTCCCAATGAATGTTAATATTCCTGCAATAGTTGCTAGGATTTTACCAGCGTTTGCCATTTTTATAATCCTCATTTTTTTAACAATGATTTTACAGCTAAATCATTGTAACATAATAGTCGATTTTCCCCTATAAATCTTCATGATCCGATAGTCAAAATTCTATTCTACTAAGAATTATAGTGTCGGAGTCATATTTCCAAATATTAGGGTAAACTGGGCAATTATATGTATAAATAAATTCTTAATATAACAATATACATCAAAAATCAATAAAAATCATGAATTTCATAAATAACCTAAACATCTTATAATAAAATTTGTGGAGTCAATTATATGTTATCTATATCAATCCTATATCTTTTTTCGAATTGTAACAAGTGATGAATTAAAAGAACCAGAGTTCCCCAGAGATTCAGGAATATCAGATGTGAAAAAATTCGCATTTAAACCTGAAATAGTATAAAGTCCATGGAAAATAACCACTGTATTCGGCAATATTGCATCAGAAATAGCGACTGTAAACTCTCCTTTTCCATTGTCATTCTCTATTTCGACTAAATCTTGTTCTTTTAACTTTAATAAAACACAATCGTTAGAATTCATCAAAATTCTGTTGAAAATACCTCGATCCTTTCCATTATTCTCACCTAATTGAGAATGCAAGTATTCTCCTTTATTTGGAGTCAATAGGAAAAAAGTTGTAGAAGGTATTTTCGTTAATAGATGTAGATTAGGCGACTGAAAGTCAAAATTAATATTATCTACATTGATTTTTCCATTTCGAGTTGGAAAATGTTCTTTTTGATAAGAAATATCTGTATGGTCAAATAACGAGTAGTATCCTTTATTCTTTAAAGCGTCTTGGATTCCATCTGGAAGCAATTTAATACATTTTTCGAAGAGATCATAATTAGTTATCCTTATTGCGTCAATTGATAAATATTCTCCAAGGGTCTGGAAAAATTCATGATTTGACACACATTCGGGATAGGGGCAAGGACCCGCAATATTCACAGATATACTTGGAAAATAATAAGGTGTTATAACGTCATATGTTTCAACATCAAATTTCGCAGGAATGATAAGATTAGCATATTTCGTGGTTTCATTTAGAAATTGGTCTAATACTACTACAAATAAATCTTTACGTGACAAGTTCCTTCGTAGAAGATTTTGATTTGGTAAGGAATTAGCAGGATTACAATTATAAACAAATAATAGTTTAATTTTTCCGCTGTCCAGTACATGTCCCAATTCTCTTATGTGTACTGTGGAAAGTTCAGTCCGCCAATCATTTAGCTGACAAATTTCTTGGATCAGGGGAATCGTCCATCTTTTATTAAAATCACTTTGGGAGTAAATTATGCCAGTTCCTTGTTTGCCTAAATTTCCAAGCAATATTTGAATTCCCGCAATAGTCTGTACTATTTTTCCACCAAGAACATCTTTCTGAACTCCATATCCGACATTGAAAATTGTATTGTGCCTGTAATCTTTTAAAAATCGTAAAAAAGTATGAATTTTCTCAATTGAACTCAATGAAGCTATTTTCACCAAAGAAATAAGATTATCATCAAAATTTGGTATCCTCTCAAGTAACCAATCACCATTGTTTACATGGTTCTTTAGAAAATCTCGATCAACCAAATTGTCCTTAACGATATTATATAAAATATATCGAGCTATTAAATAATCCATTCCAGGTAGAATAGGAATAAATAAATTCGCTTCATTTGCAATTTTAGTCTTTCTAGAGTCGAGTACAACTAATTTAGCTCCGTTTTTTTTAGCATTACGCACAAGCAGATGAGCATGGTTATTGTTTTCAGTTAAGTTGCTGCCCCATATTACAATGAGTTTAGTGTTTTTGTTTGATAACTGAAGAGGATTTGTTATTGAGTATGTACCAAATAAAGAATTTAACCCTGCACAGCCCCCTTCATTACAAACCCCCCCTGTAGTGACTGTTGCATTGATCGCATGAAAGAAACGTAAAGGGGATAATTGTGAGATCAGTCCTGTATTTCCTGAATAAAATACACCTAAAATGGAATGTGACCCATTTTCTGTTCTTACTTGTTTGATTTTTTCCGAAATTAGCTGATAAGAGTAAGATAACGAGATCCTTTGAAATTCACTTTCCAGTTTATTCTCTGAATATAATGGATGTTTTATTCTATTTTTATGGTAGATGTAATGAATTCTATTATTTAATTTCCCACAGAAAACACCTTGAGTAAAAGGATGATTTTTTAGGGCAACTGCCCTCTGAAGTGGGTTAGAAGCTGAATCATCCCAAAATCCTTTGAATGCACATCCCCCATAACAATCTTTGGAACAAGTTCCAAATCGTTCCACTAGTTTATCCATCCAATCCACCTATATTAGATAATATATAGCGTATATTATTGCAAATCCAATAAACATCAGTATTACTAGAGTTATTTGCCACCATTTGTACATTTTAATTCGATCAGGAATAAAGGATTCAACATTATATAGGGATTCTTGCATATTCAAACGATTTTTTGCGCTTTTATGAGATTTGGAAATCAGGTGAACAGTGATCCATTCGAATGTTCCTATATAATTGATTTTTTCCCACAGTAACAAAATCCCATAATAAAAACCGATAATAAATACTAGAGCTATCGAAAATTGCCATATTGTAAGACCATTATTAATCAATGGACTATCCGCAAGGGGTGTCCATGTCCCTGATATCCAATTAATGATTACTTGAACCAACCATGCTGGGAATATTATTAACCATTGGAAACACCACATAGAGAGAGTGAATATGCCAAATCTCCTCCAGAATTTTGAGTATTTCGCAGTTTTGGCAGATCCCCTTACTTCGAAAAAATAAATAAAAAAAAGCATAAACAAAATTGTACCAGCATAAGCAAAAAGGAATTCTCCAAGTTTATAATCTTGAATATGTGAGATTCCCTGTTTTTCATAGTATGCAAAAACTACACCTATGACCATCAAAAATGTCGATACTAAAACCAACCAATTAAGGAATTTCTTCTTAATTCCTTCCTTTGAAAATTTGAAAGCAATGATACCCCCTAACGCATATGCACTGAAGTATGGAAAAATTGGAGTAAATCTCCGTACTAAAGGACTCAGAAAAAACATTAATATATTCATTCCGATTGTTCTATCACTCCAACTAACATCAATGTTATCCCAGATTACGGGATTTAATTTGAATAACTCAATTATTCCTGGCGTAACAACCAGAAATCCAAAAAATAGACTCAATAGTGTAAGAAGAATATACTTTTCCTTTTTCAATCGTAGGAAGGTCAAGTAAATAAAACTAAGAATTATATTACTTACGCCCATTATTGTGAGAATTTGAGCAAAAAATAATGCACCTATTGATGAAGTAGCCCAATTTTCTTTTTGCAACACAATATCTACGATCATCCCATTAAGACTCCATTCCGAGAAGTATCCTAAAAATGCTATAAAGCTTCCTCGAATCAATTGAGTTTTCATAATACTATGAAATGCATTTTTTTTGTCTTGTGATGTTGATTTTTCTGTAATTTGACGTTCCCATTGGAGTTGAATTGAAAAAATATTTCCAAATGCACTCACACAAATATAAACAATATCAAATTGACCAATATACTCCAATAGTATGATAACAAAATATAATGGAAAATTAATGAGTGAAAAATCCTCCAAAGTACTTCCTATGATATTCATATCAAGGCTTCTTGTGAGTACATGAAAAGTAATCACAAGGAAGATACCAAATCCCTTTAGAATGTCTATCGAGATATACCTCTTCATTATTATTCCCAGTTTATTTTGAAATTAATTAAGCTTTTGTGAGAGCTATATCATAACTTTTTTTAACATTTAAAACGAAGAATGTTGCATGACTGGAAAATTAAAACGATACCTCTCTTTGGATGTTCTTAGAGGTCTAGCAATCATTGGTGTTTTCAGTTTTCATATTATGAATTTATCCTATGATTATCGAGCTGTATTAATTGGAGATCCTGGAATCATATTTTACATTCTTCTAATTCCTCTTTATTTTATTGGTGAATTTGATGTTTTATTCACTTGTTTGTCTGCCACGGTAAATACGATTTCAATAGATCGTAATTGGGAAAAAATCATGAAAGAGTATCCAGATGATCCAAATACTGGAAGAAAACATGCATTTTGGAGAATTTTAAAAACCCAGTTAATAAGAGGATTATTTATTATACTTCTTGCTTATGTTGCTGAAGTACTACTTAATGGAATGCTTCTACGAATTATTCTTGGTGATGGTTTAAAATTTACTATAGTTGAAGATGAAGTTGTAAAAGTAGCAATAAATGAAGGAATTAAAAAATTATTCCGTGCCCATATTCTATGGTTGATAGGAATTGGTCTAATAGTAACTTCCTTTGTCTATTTACTGATGAAAAGAAAGAATTGGTCCAATAAAAAAATGGTTTGGACTTTCGTCATAATTGCGGTTTGTACTTTATTTATCTTTACTCCATTTCTACAGTGGTTATATCCGACATTAGGATTTCCAGATAGACCTCAAAATCTATGGATTACGACCAGTATGGAAAATGGTTGGGGATTGAATGTATTACGAATGATACTTGCACCTTTTATTAAAGATGATTTTCCATTTTTTCCAGATGTATCTATAATGTTTATCGGTGTTATCATTGGATTTGTATTGAGTAAGGAGAAAGTGGAAAAAAAGCATCTTAATCGAATATTTTTTAGTAGCCTTATTTTGTTTGTCGTTGGAGCCCTAATATTTATTATAGAGGTTATGTTCGAGGATGCACTGAATGCTGTTCATATAGAACTTGGAGCTGGAATATATCTCATGACTTCTGGAGGAGCATTACTTGCTATGTTAATCTTCGTTTATCTCATAGATATTCGTCGAGGAAGGAAAAATGTGAAATTCTTCTATTTCCAACGTTTCGGAACAATGTCATTAACTCTTTGGATGCTTCAATGGGTCATGGTTTTCCCAATTATGCTGTTACAATGGATTTTAAACTTGATAAATGGTACAAATATTCTGAAAAAGGTTGGTCCATTTTTCCAGACAGGACTAGATGGATATGGTGTAATTGGAGAGATTTTATATATTCTTCTATTTTGGTCAATAGTATTATGGTTATGGCAAAAGATCCATTTTGTAGGATCATTTGAGTGGATGACTGTGAAATTAATGAGTGGAAAACGTGGACATGATAGAGCTAAAATTTCAGATGCAATTGTGAATGCAGAATCTTTAAGCGATCCTCCTCAGAAATATTATAATGTTGGAATGATTATTTTGTTTTTTGTCATATTTCTGGTATTTTGCGTTTTATATACAGCTTTAGGTGTGTTTATTCCTGATATGATAACATAATTTTTTCTTTTTTTATTTTATCTATAATTTTTGTTAGACATACATTGTATATTTAACAAAGTATGCGAGATATTATGGAAAACGATGAGCTGTATCCATATTTAACCGTTGTACTCATACAAAATTTGTCCTAAAGACAAAACTTTATTTACATAAGTGAACATCTAGGTAAAAAGCTAGTTGGTTTTTTCAAAGGTGTATTCTTATTAGCAACGGTTTTATCGGAGTAAATATTGGTTCTGTATCGGTCAATTTAGTAAAAATTAGCGGAGATACTATAACCCAAATAATCAAAAAACCTCATCAAGGCAAACCTCAAGACGTTCTAAATGATATTCTCAGTAAAAGATATCGAAATGAGTCAAATTATTATGGAGTCTGTGGTTCATTTGGAGATATTTCCGAAATAGAGGCAATTGAGAGAGCTCTTAAAGAAGATAACACGGAATATGACTTAGTTTTATCCTTGGGTGGTGAAGCATTTGTATTATATGTATTGGATGAGAATCAGCATATAGTAAACTCGCTATCTCATGATAAATGTGCAGCAGGATCGGGAGAATTTTTTTTGCAACAAATAGAACGCCTGGCATTAACGCTTGAAGAAGCCATAAAATTAGCAAAAAAAGGTAAAAAAATTGAATTAGCATCCCGTTGTTCCGTTCATTGTAAATCCGATATCACCCACAAACTGAATCGCGGAGAGGAAAAAATTGAGGATATTCTCCATTCTGTATTAGTTAGCATGGTTAACAAAGTCATGGGATTAATTTGGCAATCCCGAGTTAATGTAAAGAGACTTCTTCTGACAGGAGGTTTATCATTAAATGAGGTTTTTGTACAAATTTTAAAGGAACACCTTAAAAATGCAGAAGTAGTTATTAAAAACGAAAGTTCTGTGTTTGAGGCATATGGAGCTGCGCTCCTAGTTCGAGACAATCCCGAAAATATAGAACCCATTATCCATATATCTAAAACTTTTACAACTTTACCTAGCTTAGAACAATTTGGTCATTTAGTAAGAATAATTGAACCTAAATCTCCAAAAAATAATGAGTTAGACAAGGAATCTTACATTTTAGGAGTCGATGTGGGCTCTACAACAACAAAAGCTGTACTTATTGATCCTGATACACACATAATTTTGGCATCTCATTATGGTCGCACCAATGGGAATCCTGTGAGAGCAACTCAAGATTCAATAAAATCGATATTAAAGGAAACTGGTAATGTAAGTCTCCAGTTAGTAGGAGTAACAGGATCCGGAAGAGCAATAGTTGGAGCATATTTAGGCACTCCTGCTGTCTATAATGAAATTTCAGCTCATTCAGCTGGCGCAGCTTACTTTGATCCGGAAGTAGAGACAATATTCGAAATTGGAGGACAGGATAGCAAATATATGTTTCTTGAGAATGGAGTGCCTGTGGACTATGCTATGAATGCAAGTTGTTCAGCAGGAACAGGTAGTTTTTTGGAGGAGAGCGCGAAATGCGATTTGGGAGTAAGTGTTTATGATATTGCACAGGAAGCAATGAAAGCAGAAAATCCGGTTAGTTTTAAGGCAGATTGTGCAGCATTTATAAACACAGATATTCGCACTGCAATGCAAGAAGGATATGGGCGTAATAATATTATTGGAGGATTGGTATACTCCATTGCGAATAATTACTTAAATAAAGTCAAGGGATCACGACCAATAGGAAAGAAGATTTTTTTCCAAGGTGGCGTTGCAAAAAACAGCGCTGTGGGATATGCGTTTGCCCAAATTACCGGTATGCAAATTATTATTCCCCCAAATCCTGAATTGATCGGTGCCTTTGGAATTGCATTGATTTCACAAGAAAAACACCGTCTTAAGGAAATCAATTTAATGGAAGAAGAAACTACTTTATCTGCTTTAATTCAAGAACCTTTAACCCATGTGGGTTCATTTACGTGTCATGCATGTAAAAATCTCTGTGTGATAGAGCAATATGAAGTAGGGGGAAGAAAATTCCCCTTTGGGGGGCGTTGTTCAAGATATGAACACATGTGGAAAGGTTCTTCAAAGATTATAGAGAAAGAAGATATTATTGCATATCGAACTGATTTAATCTTCAAAGAGCCAAAAATAACTCTGAAAAGTGGTTCCCGAGGAAAAATTGGAATACCTCGCGCATTATTGACACATAGCTTGTACCCATTATTCTCTACATATTTTTCAGAATTAAATTTTGAAGTCATTTTATCCGAAATAGACGAAGATATGGAAAAAACCACAAATGCGCCATTGTGTTATCCTATGCAAATTTTACATGGAGCAGTTTTAGATTTAGTTAAGAAAAACATCCCGAATATATTTTTACCTCACATTCACACAATGCAAAAGAGGGATGATTGGCAAGATTCCACATTTTGCCCTATAACACAAGCTAGTCCTTATATTATATCACAAGCATTCAGTTCAGCCCATGTTTTAAAACCTTATCTTGATTTCAATAAAGGCTATGGAAACAACAAAGAATTAGTTAATTTCACCTCTAGGGAACTTAAAATCCCAATTGATGAATGTAGTCGCGCTTATGAGTTAGCTTGTCTTGCACAGAAACGAGTCGAGAATGAGTTCCGCAGAAAAGGTACGGAAATGCTACAAAAGCTCCATGAATCAGGAGAGACGGGAATTTTACTAGTGGGGAGAAGTTATAATGCATATCCTACAGAGACTTCTCAAGCAATTCCAAAAAAATTGGTCAGTATGGGTATTAACGTTATCCCATTCGACTTTTTGTCATATAAAGATGAATCGGATGATCGAAATTTTCCATGGTATTTTGCGAATCTCGTAAAACAAGCAGTAAATTTGTCCAAATCTTATCCAAACTTATTCATCTTGTATATCAACAGTTTCAGCTGCACATTAGATGCTTTTATTCAGAATTACGTTCGTACAGAACTTAAATCAAAACCCTATCTTTTCTTAGAATTAGATGCACATCAAGCGGATGCAGGAACACAAACGCGTTTGGAAGCATTTTTAGAAATAATTAAAAACTATCGGAATACTCATGTTGAAGAAAAAGAGAAAAAATTCCAAATTGCAAGAGTTGAACTTGATAATAGCATCCCTTATATTGTAACGAGTTCAGGAGAGCATTTAGAGATTAATGATTCCCGCGTAAAAATATGTGCCCCGCCTTTCTCAAAATACCACACATTATTAATGGAAAAAATGGGGTTGAAATGGGGTTTTAGTGTGAATATAGACTCAACGGGAGAGATTCTGCCAGAATTTCCTCTAGAAGG
>JAEOUK010000060.1 GCA_016839385.1 Promethearchaeota archaeon | reverse complement strand
TAGAAATTGAGAAATTTAGATTTCCGGGATTATCACATGACAATTTAAGAACAATGACATTATCTGGGTACGATGCAAAGTATACTCTGGAATAATTAGTTTTGTTGGTTTCATTAAAATATGAGACTTTCGAGAGTGCAGTGTTTAATTCCAATTCCCGAGAGTAATTTGAGAAATTTTCGTGATTTTCAAACTCAATTATTAATTCCCCAAAAGTCTGATAGGCTTGGGTCAGATCAGGTTTTCCAAGCATTTTCTGTTCAATAAGCTCATCTGCTTTGAAATATTCCTTTTGGAAAATCAATTTTCGTATTTGGTCGAGATATTTTAGAGCTTCGGGATTATTATTTTCATATTCATGACCTGTCCAAAACGTTTCCTCATTAAATTGTATCTTTTCTTTTTGAACTCCTCCAAAAATCATAGCTCCTAATCTTCCATTTCCAATTGGTAAAGCGTGTGACCAGTGTTTAGTAGGTTTATTATACCAAAGGAAGAGTTCCTCTTTGTTTTTAGGCATTATCTAACAAAATCCCTAGTTATCTGATGAAGTAATATATTGAATAAATAAGAAAAAAAAATTAAAGTTTTAATTCCTTCAATTGATTTCTGACGTCCTCTACTTTCTTTTTATTTAAGGGATAGATGAAAATCCAAATAATCAGTAACACAGCATAGAATATTCCTGGTATTATTCCCATTTGGAGACGAAGTCCTATTTTTGCTAGGGAAGTCTGGACAGGAAGTCCAGGATTAAAACCTGTCGTAACTTGGATCAATGCGATCATTGTGATCATAATTAATCGTCCAAAACGACCCATAAAACCCATTACTCCAACTGCAGCACCTCTTTGGTCTGTTTTATACATTACTGTACGTTGGTCATAGACATCTGCTAATATTAGACTATTTAATATCCAGAACGCACCCATAGAAATGCCAAATATCGTAACGTATATAATCGCAGTGAGTTCATTTACTATGAATCCATTCAATATCGTTGTAGCTGCCAATGTAAAACCTGCGACTAAATAGGAGATCTTGTTATTATTGATTTTTTTAAATAGAAGAGACCATAATGGTGAAAACAAAGCCCCTCCCATCACCATTCCTCCCATAATAATGAAAAACAGAAAATCATTTACCGGGTTTAAAACACTTTTTAATAAAAAGTCCATCACATAGGGCACAGATGATTGCAAAGCACCAATTACCAAACCATATCCATAACCAATAATAAGCATTGCAACCCAAGCTCGCTGTTTGAAACTATTTTTTAATGCTGTCCAGAAATTTTCCCGATGTTCTGGTTTCGCGTAATAGTATCGATCAATAACCTCGGGTGGTTCTTTAAATCCATAAATTCCCAAGATAAATGTAACAATCAAGATAGCACCAGCAATTAGAGCAAATATTCGATATGATATAACATCATCATTGAATAATAACATACTTGGAAGTAAAGCTGATAATGGTAATGCCATTAATGAAATTGGAGTTTGCCAAGTTTGGACTTTTCTTCGAGCAGGTTGAGATCGGAATTTGTCAGGAAACAATGCAATAATATTAATGTCAGCCATAGTAAGTCCCGTGTCGTATAAACAATATGAAAAGCACATCCAGAGAAACAAGAGAATTGGATATACAGAACCATCCGTCACAGGCGGAACATATACTAATATGAAACCAGTAATTGCTAATATTCCTCCTATAAAAATCCACGGAGCTCTTTTCCCATATTTCCGCGTATATTTAGTTATCCTATCGGTAAGAAATCCAACAATAGGTTCATTAAATGCATCCCAGATAGTATAGACCCAAATTGCTGCAGTGACCCATATAATATCTAAATTAAGTTTCACATTATAAAAGTAAATCATAAATACGTCAAAGATTCCTGTCATAAATTGATACCAGAAAAAATATGCACTATATGAGAGTGTAGTTGCAGTGGACGGCTTTTTTAAATCATTTTCCATTCTAATTACTCCATTTTTTTTTGTTATAAATGATTGATAATCATATAAATTTGTAATTCACTTAGCTTTATGTCAATATAAATGTTTATTGATGATTACGAAATGCAAGAATTCTCTTCTTTTAATATAAATTTTCTCTCTAATTTTAAGTTCTATGCGGTAGAATCGAAGAAAAATAATCTTCTCCAAAAAAGGTATAAAGAGATATTATTTCACATTTAAATGAATAGTAATCATTAAAAATGCAATTAACGAATATGTATCCATATATATTCTCAATTCAAGCTGAGGAAAAAAGGATTTAAGGGATAAAGTATCTTATGACATCGAAAATTGAATTTCCAGTGGGTTACTACCATTTTCATGAATTAGCTAACGTAAATTTTCAACTAAACCGTTTAGTGTTAAATGGAGCAAAAAAAAGCGATGTTGAACGGATTGCAAAGAAAATCCACGATTTTCATGACTGGAAAAGAGAAATGAGTGAACTTGCATCCAAGGCAGTAATTGAAAATGATCTTGTACAAGCGTCCAGTTATTATCGTGCTGCAGAATTTTTTACGAATTCTGCCGATCCCGATAAAGAAATATTCTATGATAAGTATATCGAGTATTTCTACAAAGCAAATCCTGAAGCTGTCGAATTAAAAACTGAAATCCCATATGAGAATTCTTTCCTACCCGCTATAGTTTTTCCTCATAAAAATAAAAAAGATACCATAGTAGTTCATGGTGGATTTGATTCATTTGGAGAAGAATACTACAAATTAGGATTATTCTATCAAAATGCAGGATATGAGGTCATAATTTTTGAAGGACCTGGTCAAGGAGCTTCAATTATTAAAAATCACATCGTAATGACTCATGAATGGGAAAAACCAGTAAAAGCGGTATTAGATCATTTTAAGTTAAAAGATGTGATCTTGCTTGGAATATCCTTAGGTGGATATTTAGCTATACGAGCAGCCGCGTTTGAATCAAGAATTACACGAGTAATTGCTTTCAATGTGTTTTACGATTTTTTCCAAATTATTTTGCACACCGCTGGTCCAAGGATTCGAAAAATTATGACTTTTCTTCTAAAATTAGGAATTACCGGCGTAATTAACAGAGTATTGAAAAAAATGATGCAATCCAATCTTGTGGTCAATTGGGGTATAGATCATGGAATGCACGTTCTAGATGCGAAAACTCCCGTCGAATATATTGCAAAAGTACGTTTGTATTCTGCAGAAAAAATCTCTCATCTGGTAACACAACATGTCTTGCTAACTGCAGGTAAAAATGATCATTTCGTGCCCATAGAGATGTTCTATAAACAAATCGAAAGCTTAACAAACGTTAAATCCCTAACTTGTCGATTATTCACGGGGGATCAATATGATTCAGACCACTGTCAGCTAGGTAATCGGAAATTAGCATATGAAACAATACTCAGTTGGATTGAAAACTTACCGGGAAAAACACTAATAGAAGATGATTAAAC
>JAEOUK010000727.1 GCA_016839385.1 Promethearchaeota archaeon | reverse complement strand
ATCAAACTTGTTCTTTCTGGGCCAAGTGGTGGTGTCAATGCTGGAAAATACTTAGGAGAAACAATTAACAAGGAGAATATAATCACATTTGACGTTGGAGGTACGAGTGCCGATGTATCTGTGATTAGAGAAAATGTTTCTCCAATAACATTTGATCGCAAATTTGAGGGCTTACCTCTTTCAATTCCGATGATTGACATGGAGTCAATTGGTGCTGGTGGAGGAAGCATCTCATGGGTAGATAAAGGGGGAATGTTGCATGTTGGACCTAAAAGTGCAGGAGCTCATCCTGGACCTGCATGTTATAATAGAGGAGGAACAGAGCCAACCGTAACTGATGCTAATTTAATATTAGGCTTAATACCTTCGTATTATAATTTAGGGGGAGAAATTGCATTAAGTTTAGATTCTGCTAAAAGTTCAATACAAACTATATCAAAAAAAATAAGTTTATCGATATATGATACGGCTGAGGCAATACGAAAAATAGCAAATAATAATATGGAAAACGCGATAAGACTTGTAACTAGCGAAAGAGGTGTAGAACCTTATGATTTTACCTTATGTGCATTTGGAGGAGCAGGACCTCTTCATGCTGTTGAAGTATCAGAAAAGCTTGGCATAAAAGACATAATAGTACCAAAAAATGCTGGCATTTTTTCAGCTATAGGGTGCCTAATAACCGATATTAAGAAAGATTATGTAAAAACTGAGCTCGCGAATTTATCATACATAAATATAAAAAAAATAAAAGATATGTTTAAGAAAATCGAAATCGAAGCCATGAGAGATTTAAAAAATTATGGTTTTGCTAAAAAAAATATTAGAGTCGAAAAATCATTAGATATACGGTATTTTGGGCAAGCATATGAAACCAATATGATTTTTCTAAATACAATGAAAAGTACTAAACAAATTAGGAAAAATTTCGATGATTTGCACTTAAAGAAATACGGACGATTTTCACCTTATTTAGATATTGAAATAGTAAATTATAGGTTAGCAGTGAGAGGGATTATGCCACCTATTAACTATACAAATTTAATAGATACTGATGAGAATAATGGTACTGGTGATCGATTTGAGTCTGAAGGTAAAATTTATTTGCGCGGAAAAAAAACAACATGTTCATTTATAGATTTCCGTTCAATTATGAAAAAGAGAGTTATTAAAGGACCAGTTGTAATCAGAGATGAAACATCAACAACATTTATTCCAAAGGGTTGGTTTGGAATATTAGACAATTTAAATAATTTAAATATTTCTAAAAGAAAATACTCGTGAAATTACATAGTTCAAACATTGATATGGTCCGGTTCAGTACTATTGGTAATGCTTTGCGTAATATTGCGCGAGAAATGAGCATAAATTTACAAAGATTGTCTCATTCGGTAATTCTTAGAGAAGGAAAAGATTATTGTACTGGAATTTTAGATAGAGAAGGACAGCTAATCTGCCAAGCAGAACACAATCCAGTAATGGTGAATTCTCTTTTAACATCATTTCAAGGATGCATTAAGAACGTTAAAATTGAGGAAATTGGATTTGATGATGTACTAATCACAAATGATCCTTTCTCCGGCGGACAGCATCTTTCTGATATTATGATTTTTATGCCTATTTTTTGCAAAGATAAAATTATTTTTTTTGCGGGAAGCAGTGCACATCATATCGATATTGGGGGAGGTGCTGCAGGCCCTTATTCTAGAGCAACAGAAATTTATCATGAAGGATTTCGTATTCCCCCTGGTAAGATTAACCTTAAAAAAGACTTAAACGGTGGGATGTTTGAACGGATTTTATTGGCGAATGTTAGAGCTCAAAGGCAGGTTCGAGGAGACATCGAAGCACAACTTGTTGCAAATTCTTGCGGGGCTCGAAGAATCGATGAACTGGTCAAGAAATATGGAAAGAATGAATTATTAAAGTATGTTAAGGAGCTTATTCATAATTCAGAGATAAGAATCCGTGCTGAAATTGAAGAAATACCTGATGGAACTTATTCATTTACTGATTATGTCGATGATGACGGCTTGGGAAATGAAAAAATTAGAATACATGTAGATATCAAAATAAAAGGTTCAGATATTATAGTAGATTTTAATGGGACAAGCGCCCAAGTGAAAGGCTTTATAAACTGTCCTTATGCTTCAACTGTTGGCTCTGTTTATAGTGCAATT
>JAEOUK010000328.1 GCA_016839385.1 Promethearchaeota archaeon | reverse complement strand
GAAAGCAGATCCAGAGTTGTTATTCTCAGAAGCAATCAAACTTTCAATTTGTGGACCCCAAACCATGTATACATTAATTCATATTTGTTTAGAATTAGGTGCTAAGGTTGGTACACCCCTAAAATATTATACTTCTTATGATATACAACCGAGTTTCATGCCAAGTAGCATTGTGGGTTATTTATCTGCGGTATTTTCCTCAGGTGGTAATGTATAATATTTTATTTTATTTTTTTGCCATGCATGGATAATTGTGTTTAAAACTTTATTCTCATTCACGAGTCCACCTGATTTTAATTGCCCGCGCTTTATACCAATTAAATGGATCAATCTCTCAAAATCTGAATATGGAATATTGATTATATTATCTACTTGCAAGTATTGGTGGATAAATTCCTCTGCATTTTCATGATCTTTTTCCCGAATGAAATCTGCATTAATATCAAAATATTCCATAATTATCCGAGGGCTTATATACAAATCTAACAAGGCTAAAACTACAGCTTCTTTATCCTGTATTTTCTCTGGATTTATCACTCCTTTAATTCCCTGTTCTATCTCATCATCATCTGATAGGGGAATTATACCTGGTGTATCCAGCAATGATAATTTTTCTGTGATTTTTATTTCCATGATTCCTCTTGTGAATCCTGCGCGGGATGAAATTCCAATTTTTTTCTTTTCTCGACTCAACGCTTTTATTAGTGAACTTTTTCCAACATTTGGATATCCAGTTATTATTGCTTTGGTGTTACGTTTTGAATACAATTGCGATAATTTCTTTTTAAAAGAAACTAATCCACGGGAATATAAAGCACTAAGCCCATACACTTTGTACGGAGTAGTTCTACGAAAGAACTGGATCCAATCTAAAAGTATTTGCTTAGGAATTAAATCAATCTTGTTAATAATCAATACTATCTCTTTGTCTGGGGTATTTTTTTTCACAAAATCTTCCAAGTATGAATTTCGCGTGCCATTTGGATTGCGCGCGTCTAATACTTGAAATATCACATCTGCTGAAGTGATAATTTTCGCAAATATTTCTTTTTCATGCTTCTCTGTTTTCATTTAAAATCAACTCTTTCTATAAGATCTTCATATTTTTCTTCCATTTTCTTCTTTTGATATAGATAAATCTCCAAAAGTAAAAAATATCCTATGAAGACGTACCAATAACTACTAGCAAAAACAAATAGAAGAAAAAATGAAATTAGTGCTAGTATAATTCCTGTAATTACAATTCCCATGTCGTGAAAATAACGATATACAGAAAAACCAATAGGATCCATTTTGGATTCTATTTGTAGCTGTCTTCTAGTTTTTCCAAGATTCTTTTCATCTGTTGTAATCAAAGCTGCCCATCCATATTGTTTTTTCCCGTAAAATAATCGAGTTTTCCAATCGATTGAATCCAACAAAATATGAGAAGAATACGCAATTCCAGACACCCATACAAAATGAAGATTCCAGATTATTGCTATTACGATTCCAATTACAATGCAAAATAAACCTGGATAGATCGAATGGGTGAAAAAATTTCGATGATCGTTATCAATAGCTATTTTTGATGCAAAGTAATCCAAATCAGCAATTACAGATGAGATTATTACAATCAAGAAGAACCAGATGGACATAGGAAAGAAATAATGTGCTATTGAAGCTATTAAAACACCGACAGCAAAATGAACATTTGTATGCATGTATAACCACTGTATGTATTAGAACTTGTTATTCTTTACGGTAGACTCAAAATGAGTCGGAATTGTATTTCCTTGATCTATCCTATGATTTATTTGTTGTATGGAGCCAAATCCTTGAGGACCTTTATGTTCTAACAAAAAAGAAGCAGCGCTACTAGCTATATGACCACATCTCTCTAAAATAAGATTATTAAGGTCCTTTGTACTCAATAATTCACAAATAAATGCTGAAAGATAACAATCACCTGCACCAGTTTCATCTTTGATTCCCTTTTCCGGTACATAAGCAGGGATATGTAACATTCTTGATCCTTTACGTTTAATTAACGAGCCATGTGCTCCTAATGTGGTGCATACGATAAAATCTCCTAGTTCAGAAATTATTTGAGTACTTTTAATTATGTCTTGATTTTGTGCAATGTAATTAATTTCATTACCAGAACCTTTGAGTACAAGCCTGTTATCGCAATAATTTATGATTTTATGCATATTTTCTATGCGTTTAAGAACAGGATAAGAACTTATTGTCCCATCTTTGTTAAATTCTCGAATAAATCCTTGAATATCAATTCCAATCCATGCATCAGTATTATCAATAAGCTCTTTAATGAACTCAAATGTTACTTCATTAGCTATCGAAGAAATGATAAAACTTTTAGATAACAAGTATTGCGCTGGTATTTGAGAAAATTGTAAAGGATTCGCTTTAGATTTCAAGGTTAATTGTCTTCCTCCTTTTGGAAAATATTCGATTTCAAAATTTGTGGAATTTTTTGAATTATTACAAATTCCAGTCAAATCTATTTTTGAATCAAAAATGTCTAACCAATATAAATCAAAATCTTTACCGATTTCACTAAAAACACCAATTTTACGATTAATATCGAAATACCGCGCTGTTAATGTTCCAAATGTGACTCCACCTCCTAAAGAATGTGAAATTTCTCCCTTGGGAGAAATTATTGTATCTCGAGCAAAATGGCCCATAAATACATGATCGAGGAAGTGAGTCATAACTTCAAAATAATAAAGAGAACTCTT
>JAEOUK010000327.1 GCA_016839385.1 Promethearchaeota archaeon | reverse complement strand
TTTAGGAGTACTAAACTACGATCATAATGCTGTTGAAACAGATCCAATTGGAAGTGAAAAGAGTAAACATATTGCACCATCAGATGTGCCAAAATTCCTAACCTATGTGAATGAAACTATCGCGCATTTTTATCCAAACATCACACATTTTGAAATTTGGAATGAGCCAAATCTTCCTCTGCATTGGTCAGGTAGCTGGGATGAATATGCTTATCTTTTCAATCAGACTGTCCATTATATTCGAAACCATTACCCAGATGTTAAAATAATCGGAGGGTCAGTAAGCGATATGGGACATGCATTTTTAGAACATCTATTCAAGGACGGGTCTTTGCTTCTCTGCGATGCAATTTCATTTCATACGTACCACCAATATAGTGAATCACTAATCCCTCGATTATGGCAACTTAGAGATGTCTGTGATATATATGGATATGAAGGGGAGTATTGGTTGACCGAATTGGGTTTCCCAACAGGAGGAACCTACATTCATGTTGTAGATGAAAGCATCCAAGGAGACCGTCTGATAAAATCTGTTACATTAGCAATAGCACTTGGAATTGATAAAATTATATGGTATACATTCGCCGACAGTGATCATTATCCACCATTAGATTCCGAATCCTATTTTGGACTACTTTTCAATGATTTGAGGTATAAAACCGGAGCATTTGCATTCAAGTTATTTAATGAGAATTGTAAAAATACTACACTTCGAACCAATGGAATCACCATAAATGGATTTCCTAACAAGCGTAATCTTTTCAGTTTTCAATTCCAGAAAACTGATTTGTCGACTACACTTATAATATGGTACAAATCCTCATTAGTACAAGATGAAAAAATTTCTTTGACACTCGATCTTCCAGCAATTCCTGGATCTATACTTTTACATTCATTTTCAAATAGTTCTAGTCAATTATCAACTCATTCTAAACTGAAAGTGGGATATGAGACGGTATTCATTACCTATGATTCAGTCAATGATACTGGTCAGATTCAGATTCATTTACAACCATCTATGATTGCAATTTTAGCATATTCAATAATTGGAATTGGAATTGCGGTTCCGGTATCAATTCTTATATTCAAATATTCAAGAGATCCCAAAAGAACGCCTTGTAAGTAATTAGCCATACATATAAATAATAGAACTTCAATTTATCGACTATTTAAGAAATATTGATGCCATGAGCTGAATGATCTATGAAAAAGAAATTCACTGCGTTAATTGTTATTGGGTGTATTGTCTTATCATCTGGTTCCATAATCTTAGCATTTTTTCTAGTTAATCGCTCATCGGATTGTGGTGTTACTTATGTGGAAGGAGCAATAACTGAAGATACAACATGGTGTGGTCTAGTTCATATTAAAGACACTGCCTATATTACAGAAAATGTTACATTGACTATTCTTCCGGGACCAACAGTTGAATTCAGACATTACAGAGGATATAAGGAAGAGGTATCAGTTGGATTATTTGTTGCAGGGGGTACAATACGTGCAATCGGAACCTCTACAAGTCAAATATGGTTCACATCTGATGCCGATGAACCTATAAACGGAGATTGGGCTGGAATTAGCTGTATTGGCACAAATAATTCCGTATTTAGTTATGTGATAGTCGAATTTGCTACAATCGGTATTGAACAAATCGATTCGAGTGTGGAAATCAGTCACTCCATTGTTCGTTGGGTTAATACTGAAGGAATCTATGCCGAAGAATCCCATCCGTTAATCGAATACAATCTAATCTATGGAAATGCCTATCACAACATTGCATTAGAACAGCATAACTATGATGTCATTATTAGAAATAATATATTTCTTGATAGTCACTATGGAATTCATTCAGAAGCGTCGAATGTTACAATTCAAGCGAATTACTTTGTAAATCACTCTCGGAGTGCTATAACAGCTGGTCAATATTCGAATATGACCATAATTGAAAATAAATTTGAAAACATTACGGAAGCTCCGATTTATTTAGATTCCACCACAACTAATACTACACTAAATAATGATTTTGGTAGTGGAACCGTCACAATCCCTCAGTTAGATTTCCCAAATAGTAAAAGAATCGAGTTAGGATATATACCGGGAGATCTTGATGATAAATATTTGTATGTATACCCAATAGAAGATGAAACCCGAAGAACAATTAAAAGGGTATATAACGAAACTATTATGGGTTCTGCACTAACATATATGAATGGGAGCTTATGGCGATTTAACCTAGCGTTTTATACAAAAGGAACCTTTCAAGATTTCGTTCAAATTGATACTGTAAACGGAAGCTACATAAAAGTATATGGCAATAACTTTATCGTCAATCCTCGAGGATTAACCCATGATGGTACATACTTCTGGGTGAATGATTTTACATTACGCAAAATCTTCAAGTTTAAAGTAAATACAAGTGATATGATTGAGATAATTGACTCTTTTAATGTTCCAAATTCCAATGAGGGAGGTTTGTCAAGTTTAACGTGTAATTCAAGTCACCTTTTTTCTGTTAGTAGGGACGGTACCTCAATATATCAAATGGATTTTTCGGGTAGCTTAATTTTAACAATAATTCCACAAGGTTCTCCTGTTCATGGATCTATAACATGGACAAGCACATACTTTTGGGCAAATTCAGGAAATTATCTTACCAAATGGCATGTCAATTGGACACTAGCGGGGAAAATATACCCTCCTGCGTGGGGAACCGATGCTTTAACATGGGATGGCTCGTATTTGTGGTCCCTACAAAAAACTTGCGAATTATGGAATGATGGAAAATTATTTCAGATGGAGATTATAGATGACCAAATTATTCTTTAGCACTATGATTATTCATGATTCTCTAATATTCTTTATTTCCAGTTGAGTCATCGATTTTTTCTTCCTTTTTACCTACCATCAACAGATAAAAATATAAAGAATTCAGCGAAATCTGATTAAGAAGTATAAAAAACTGATATATCATGCAAAAAGAACTAAAAGAACCTCATGGTTTACTGGATGATAACGGTCATCTAATTGAACCAGGTAAAGCAAAATATTTAATTCAGACCTATCAACGTGAAAAAGTAAAAGCAGGTAAATTACGAATTAAAGAATGGGACTACTATGAAATTCTTAACGAAAACTACGGAATCACTTTACTTTATCATGATGTTGGGTATTTAGGAGTAGCTATGGTAGGTTGGACAGATTTTAACAAAGGCACTTACGAAGAATATCAAGAACAAGTATGGTTTTCAAAAGGAAAAATGAAATTACATCCCGGAATCGAAGGAGATATTGTTTTTGATAGGAATGGAAATCACTGGGAATGTCTACGCAGAGGAGAAGATCGAATTTTCAAGTTTAATTTTCCAAAATTCCGAGATGGTGCAGGAATTAGCGGTGAGATTGCATTAAAACAACCAAAAGAAATGGATGGAATGGTGAATGTCATTCCCTTTCCGAAGAAGAATCAATTCGTATATGCTCTAAAACTTCATAACCTGATTCCGAATGGCAAAGTAAAAGTGGGAGAAGAAGAATATGAATTCACCGATGAAAACGGGTCAAATGGGGTCTTAGATTGGACTCGAGCAGTATTCCCATATCATGTAGAATGGAGATGGAGTGCTTTCAACGGGAAAGTAATCGGTAAACCATTCGGTCTCCTTGTAGATTATGGAGT
>JAEOUK010000326.1 GCA_016839385.1 Promethearchaeota archaeon | reverse complement strand
ATAATAAATTGGTTGTCAAAGGATTTACAGAAGGAAGAATAGCATTTGCAAATGAACCGATTCTCGAAATCAGCGGTCCATTAATTCAATGTCAGCTTATTGAAACTTTACTATTGAATTCATTGAATTTTCCGACATTATGCGCAACCAAAGCGAATAGAATGTGGTTATCTAGTGATAAACAACCAATTTTAGAATTCGGTGCAAGAAGGGCTCAAGGTTTTAATGGAAGTTTAGTAGCAACATATGCAAGTATGGTTGGAGGATGTATTGGAACATCTAATGTTTTAGCTGCGAAATATTTAGGAGAAGAACTGAAAGCCGCAGGGACTCAAGCTCATAGCTGGATAATGAGTTTTCAATCGGAATATGAAGCATTTAAAAGATATTCAGAAATCTATCCAAATTCATCTATTTTATTAGTTGATACCTACGACACATTGAGTTCTGGAGTTCCAAATGCGATAAAAATAGGTAAAGAGTTACAAAAGAAAGGAGAGAACCTTGTTGGTATCCGTTTAGATTCAGGCAATATGATAGAACTGAGTAAGAAAGCTCGGAAAATGTTGGATGATGCCGGATTACAGTCTACAAAAATAGTGATTTCTAATGATGTAGATGAATATTATATTAAGAAATTTAAGAAACGCGGAGGAAAAGCCGATATTTGGGGAATTGGAACTAAACTGGTCACTTGTTTTGATGATCCCGCTTTAGGAGGAGTCTATAAATTAGCTGAATATAAGGAACCTAGGATTAAATTGTCAGGAGACCCTTTAAAAACAAATATTCCTGGCAATAAAGAGTTGTTTCGATGTTACGTGAGTAAAAATGGTAAATTTCTCATGAAAATGGATATTATGGAATTAGATGCACAGCTAAAGGATGGTAACCTTCAATTCCCGCAGATATGCTATAATCCCTACTCATTAGATGAATCAACATCCTTATCGAACAAATCATTCACAAAGATTGAACCCATGTTAAAGATCTTATTCAAAGATGGAAAACGAATGTATAATAAACTTACATGGAAACAAGCCAGAGACAATATGGTACAAGATCTCGCCAATTTAGGCAATCAATATTTGAGAATTGAAAATCCCGACTCATATAAAATCTATATTTCGGATTCATTACATAAAATGCGTCAATCCCTTATTTCAAAATATAAAAAATGATGAAGATAGGTTATTTTTTATTCTCTTCTATTTTCTTCTCTTTTTTGTACTCATCAATCATTTCTTTGGATTTTTCAATATAGAGCTCCCAAAACTGGTCGTCTAATTCTTCCGTTTCCCCAATTACGTAGTATGCTAGGTTTGCAACTTCTCGAGGTAGCTTTAAGTTCTCTCTTTTCTTTTTACTTGGTTTTAATCCATAATTAAGGAGTAGTAATCCGAGGATCATCAAGGACCGTAATATAAGCATAGTTTCAAAAGATTGACCTATAGTGGGTATTCCTTCAAATATTAACTCAAAAATCATCAAAAAGATACCTGTGGATAATATGATAAATTTCTCTTCAAGAACACCTCCCGTTTTAATCGCGCGCATTAGGAATCCTACCGCAAGGAAAAGTAATAAGTAAAGTGCAAAGATCATCATCAAAAAGAACGGGGGACTTCCAAGTATAAAATGAGTATCGCCAATTACCTCTGATACTCCTGGATTTTGAATCCAACTATTTGGTCCAAAAAATATGAATCCTTGCCATACTATCATAGCAATCCAAGTTGGGACATAGAACCACGTTCTTGGTTTTTTTATTCGGAAAGTCAAAGCAATTTTATTTCCCAAACGTTTGATATATTCTATTCTCTTGATTTTTAATTCTTTATATTGTTCTGCCACCTTCTCTAAATTTATCACTCGTGGAATTAATAGTTCCGTTCCCAAATATGTAGCGGATAAGACAGTTACCCCAATCCAGAAATAGGTAGTAAAAGAGAGAATTATATATGATCCATTGATTGGAGATTGCCAAAACACGATATCAGTCAGGACTGGAAATATATATGATAACATTCTCATTGGAAAAACGAGATATATTAATCCCACAAAGATGCTAGTTACTCCAAACAACAGCATCAATCTGGATTTGGACTCTTTATGTCGTAAAAATAAACTTATTCCCAATGATAAACAAAACAGTAAAATTATTGTCCCCGTAATTTCATTAATCCATGAAGAAACATCTGCCATCTAAATCACCCTCAAATTGTTACTTTTTATTCTCACAATAAATTAAAAAATATATAGGTCATTTTCATATTTAAATCATTCCAATAACTGTTTATATTTGGAACGTATCTTATCTTCTTATATAGAAGAAATACCTATGAAATTATTAAAAGAATTTTGTTGAGATATAAAAAACAAAACTGTGGGAGATTATGAAGTCTATAGCATTTTTATCACATAAAGGCGGAATTGGGAAGACCTGTTTATCATTAAATACAGCTGTATATTTAGCTTTGCAAGGAAAAAATGTATGCTTGGTGGATCATGATTTTTTCGGACCTTCATTATCGACTTTTGTCAAGCCTGATGTTGAGTGGATAAATGAATATATGATGGGTGAGAAAAAACCTGAGGATGTTTTACAAGATCAATCTACAGCGTGGAACCTTCCTGGCAAATTGATTCTAGGATTTGCGAATCCTTTGGCAGATGCTGTACAGCAAATTATTCGTATTGATCAAAAGACATCAATGAAAATGTTACAGAGCATGCTGAAATTGAAGAAGACCTTAGAAGTAGAACCATATAATATTGATTATTTCATTCTTGACAGCTCGCCTGGTACGGGATTTACAACCGTAAACGCGATGTTGACGACCGATATCAATGTATTTTGTGTGAAAATTGGGAATGCTGATATAAATGGTACATCAGAAATGATAAAAGGATTGACCAAGCATTTAGAGAACAAGGTATTAATTCTTGCCAATCAAGTTCCTGCAAGTGCGTTAGATTCCGATGAGAAGCAACAAAAATTAGGAGACTTGATAATTAAAAAGTTTAAAGAAAAAATCCCAAACGAAACAACATATATTGGAGCAATACCGACTGATATTGATATGCAGCTTGTCGAGTTCGAAACAGCATATGAAACGCTAAAAGGATTTCCACCTAAACGTATCGTCCATATTTTAGAAAAACCAGATCATATATTTTCAAAAGCGTTGATAAAATATCTTCCTAGAATAATTGAGGAAATTGGATAAAATGATCATTTATGCAGTGTATGTGATCACTGAAGGAGGGGAATTATTGTTCTCCGAAAACTTTCATGGGAAGACCATGAAAGATTTAGATCTTGTTTCCGGCCTTCTAACTGCTCTTAGAATGTTTGCCAGCGAGATCACTCATTCTGATGTAAAAGCTTTCGAGGTGGAAGGACTCACCTATCACTTCCAATCATTTGACTTGTTCTATGTTGTATTAGTAACATCTTCATTGGAGGGTCCTGAAAAATATCTTCACGAACTTGGACTTCGATTCATGAAAAAATTTGGAGAGGATTATGTTATCTCAAATAAAACGTATGATTTCAGCATTTTTGATTCTTTTAAATCAGATGTAAAATATGTATTGGGAAGTATAGTAGATGTATCTTCTTCGATTAACCCAACAAAAAAATTAACAACCGCTGAGATATTCAATTTACCTCAAGAAACTCAGAAAATTGCCCTAGCTTTGCTTCAATTAGAAGAAGGTTCTTCTCAGGAAATTGCTGTTGAAGTTAACATGGACATGAATAGCACCGAAAGTTTGCTTGAACAATTAATTAAGATGGGATATATAGGAAAAAAATCTATCAATAATCAAATAATTTATTTTTGCACGATTTAGATAGATGTTTTGAATTCCAAAATCTTCATGCAAATTCCGACAATACATTTTTATTTATAAAATCCATAATTAATAGTTGAATTTCCATTTAATAGTCAATGGTGGAACATTCCAAAATTATCGTAAAAATAGAAAGTTTTATATATTTAATCGATCAATGATATCATATTCTATTCTGGGATTAGGGAGTATTTTGTCAATTTGATGGAGAAGGTATATGTGTCTATACATCAGCTAGAGCTAGCTCAAAAATCAACAAGAGATATGTTGAAATCAAGGGAGAGTCAAGCTAGTTCAGCTAAGACGAAATTGAAGCAAAATAGACTTACAGTGGGCATTCCACGAGCCTTATTATTCTATAAATTTTACCCATTATGGATTACATTTTTTGAAAAATTAGGAGTAAAAGTAGTTATTTCTCCTCCAACAAACAAAGAAATTAAAAAAATCGCGATTTCCACAGCACCTGATGAAGACTGTTACTCAACGAAATTATATTATGGTCATGTTATGGCATTAAAAGACAAAGTAGACTATCTGTTTATTCCGCGATTTCATAGTGAGCATGAAACAAATGTCGGTTGCCCTAAATTCATTGGTTTAGCCGAATCTTTACATTCCATGTTTCCAGATTTACCACCAATAATTATGCCTTCATTTTCTAAAGCAAAACAAGGTCACGGAAAATGGCGTATTGCAAAAATCGCGTTTTCCATTGGAAAAATGTTTACTAAAAATCCATTTAAAATAATTCATTCGGCCCGAGAAGCGTTTAAAATCTTTAAACATTGGAGATTCGATAAATGGATGACACTGAAGGAGCTAGATGGTTGGAAACTTAATAAATTATATGTTAATGAACCACCTAAATTTGAGAAAGGCGATGTACCTCTAAAAGTAGCGTTGGTAGGACATTCTTATATGATCAATGATTCTTATGCATCTCTAAATATTAAACAACAGTTAATTGACGCAGGAATGAATGTTATAACTTCAGAACAAATGCCAAGAGAAATTGTGGAAGAGCAGATGGCAAAATTGGATTTTAACATGTATTTTGATTACGAGAGAGAATTAATTGGTACAGTGATGCATTTCTTAGAAGATAAGTCGATTGATGGAATAATTCATGTAATAATTTTCAGCTGCGGACCAGATTCCATAGCAGCAGAAATGGTATCACAATTCTCCAAGAGAAATCCAGCGATTCCTGTACTTCAGCTGACCTTTGATGAACTGACAGGAGAAGCTGGATTGAAAACTCGCTTAGAAGCTTTTACTGACATGGTTGTAAGAAAGAAAAAAATGGAGGGAAAAATTTAGTGCCTTTAACATACCCTCATTTTGGATCCTTAACCTATGTCTTTGAATCACTTTGCAATGAATTAGGGTTAGATATCATACCTCCAATTAAACCTACCAAAAAAACTTCTGAATTAGGGGCCAGATATGGTCCTGAATTTGTATGTACACCATTTAAATTGACATTAGGTACATTTATAGAAATGTTGGACAGAGGGGCAGATACACTATGTATGGGAGGTTGTAATGCGTATTGTCGTTTTGGTTATTATTGGCCTGTTCAGAAAATGATTCTGGAAGATATTGGTTATGATAAATTCCGTTTCATCCATATAGATTATGAAAATCCGATAAGTCTTATTAAAACTCTAAAAAAAGAGAGTGCAGGATTGAACACATTGCAAACTATACGTGCTTTTCAAATAACATGGATCAAGAATCGACTTACTGATAGAGTTGATGAATTAGTTTATCGCTATAGAGCTTTAGAAGTTGTAAAGGGATCGACTGAGAGACTAGCAAATAAGTTATTTAGAAAAATTGTTGAGACTAAAGGAGCTTCAAACTCGCGAAAACTCTATAAAGAATTGCCGAAAATTTTTGAAAAGGAAATAGAAACATATGATGACAAAAACCGGTTGAAAATTTCAGTAACAGGAGAAATATATGTGGCATTAGAACCTGCTTTAAATTTGGATGTGTGCAGAAAGCTAAATAATTTAGGAGTAATTGTTGAGTGTCCAATTACTTTACGCAGATTTATAGATATTGGCCAAAAACTTAATCCATTCAAGAAAATGCATTTTTTAAAAGCTCGAGAATTTGGAAAAACCTATGTTGAATATCGTATAGGAGGTGAAACCCAAGAAAATCTTGGTGATATCATATATTATAAAAAACGTGGATTTGATGGAAATGTTCACTTATATCCATTTACATGCATGCCTGAGATAATTACGCGTGCAATCGCACCCGAAATTAGTAAGAAATATGATATGCCATTTCTATCACTTGTTGTGGATGAACATACAGGTGAAGCAGGATTTCAAACTCGTCTTGAAGCATTTGTAGATTTATTAAAACGAAAAAAAGAGGGAAATATTAGAAAATCAACAATTAATGAGGTCGTTATATGAAAATGAAAAAATATTACATTGGTGTTGATGTAGGTTCTATCAGTACGAATGTAGCTATTATTGATGAACATAAAAATATTATAGAAACAGTGTATATTCGAACAGAAGGAAAACCCATTGCATCCGTACAACGAGGAGTTCGAATAATGAGAGAGAAACTTGAGAAGAAATTTCAAAAATCTCTTGAAATATCAGGTGCTGGTGCAACAGGATCTGCAAGAGAATTAACAGGTGTTATCATAGGAGCTGATGTTGTGAGGAATGAAATCACAGCT
>JAEOUK010000325.1 GCA_016839385.1 Promethearchaeota archaeon | reverse complement strand
TGATGGGGGCACCTATGGGGAATTTTATCATACTCATCAGGATTTTGGTAGTGTGCAGTTTTATGCATATGGAAGACGTTTGTTGCTTGATCCTGGGATTTCCTCTTATACTCATGATGACTACTCGAATTATTTCAGGCAATCCTATTCCCACAATGTTATATTAGTCAATGGAAAACAACAATCTATGGCAAAACCCTATGAATCTCAATGGACAGCAGGATATCTTGGTAGTGTTGCACGTGCAAGCACCAAAGACTACGGTGATATATGGGATCGCGAAGTGATATTTTGTGATTTTCGTGATACCAAACCCTCAGACTCTCTAGAAGACACTTCAAATAGTTCAGATCTAAACCGTTATTGGGTCGTATCAGATTTCTGGCATGGTAAAAATGATGATCTCACCTTATTATGGCATCTTCCCTATGCAAATATCTCAAAATTGGATAAGAACTCCGAAGTGATTTCGGAATTTATGGGTAATAATAATTATAATATTCGTACCAATTTTATTAGTTCGAATATTGGAGTGTATGGTTTTGGACCTTGGAACTCTATGGACATCATTCACGATGGAACTGTTGAAGAATTTGGACAGCCATATGGAACCAGAGCAGATCGGACAGAAACGGGATATTTTGAGAATGCTACCACCTTAATGTATCAAGGTATGACAGGAGAACCCTCTTCTTGGTTTACAATCCATTATCCTGCAAAATTTCAACCCGAAATTAATGTAACTAGAATACCGTTCACTTTTGGTGGAAATTCGTATTCGGACGATGTTGGTGGTAACCCCATTGGTAATGTGTTCACGGTGACTACCTCTCAAGGGACAGATGTGCATATCTCGTTGGCAAATCCCACAGAAAATGTATTACTGACTTTCCACTATAATGGTGTAGATTATGGGTTTAAAGGACAGCAATGCGTGCTTCATTTTAATTCTTCAGATGATCTTAGCCAAATTCTCGCAGGATACTTGGACCTTCTTTCAGTGGATGGTCTTCATTTAATGGAAAAATCTGGAAATTCAATGTATATCCATGAAGAGAACTCATTAGAAGCAGTCACCATTCACATTGATGTGGATTCATCGGTATATGTTGGTACCTCATTAGTTCCCTTTGGATTAATTCCCTGGTGGAATAATGGTATAAGTTTAGGACCTCAACTTTTGGAGGGAAATTTCTAATGAAAAAACCCAAAGCGTTTTATCGATTATTCTACTTATGGATGTTATCTCCCAAATGGTTTTTCATGGATATTTGTAAATTATTTAAAAGTAAACGGAATTTCGAACAAAAATTGATTATATTACTATCCTTTTTGTTTCCCTTATTAGGTGGAACATTGACATTCACCTTTTTAGCTCGTTTTGCAGCAGTTGATATAGCTAGTAAAATCGTTCCGAAATCTTTGATGTGGCTAGCTATGGTGATTCTCTCTTATCTCCTTAACTTCATTACTATGTTACTCATACCTGGTTTTTCTATAAAATATCAAATGAATCAATTAGATTATGGTAAAATCAAAATATTCAGTAGAATCGGGGTTTTGAGGAATAATTTATTCCAAATCCCAATTATTATAGTAATGACGATTGCAAACATTACTTGTCTCCGTCAAACTTGGAAAATTTATAATTTAGGCATTTACATCGGCATCTTAATGGTCCTCATGTTCATATGGGTCACAATTTTTCAAATTAGCTCTTTACCATCGATTCGCACACAACTCAAGGAAGATATCCCTCGAAAGCGAGTTATCCCATTCTATCATTTCGGATTTAAAGCTATATGGTCCACGGTATTCTTCACGGTGTTTTGTCTAGCGCTAGATTTCATATTAGAATGGTGGTTAGGTGCAACAGATATGTCGCTTTGGTCAAAAATCGCAATGTTGCTTCTTCATGGAAACTAAGTATTTTTTAAAGAAAATTCCTATAGATTTGGTTATGGATCAAAATATTGTTTATTGCGGTTTGGACTGCACAAAATGTCCCATATATCTTGCAACAAAAAATAATGATGAGGAGTTACGTAAGAAAACAGCTCAAGAGTGGGGTATGGAAGTCGAAACGCTGTATTGTGACATGTGTAATTCTGATGGTAAATTGTTTTCTTGGTGTGCAGAATGTCCCATTCGTGCTTGTGCTCGAGAAAAAGGATTCAAGACTTGTGCAGAGTGCCCAAATTACCCGTGTGAAAAATTAACGGAGCCACATGCGAAGTATCCTGAACAGAAGCAAAACCTCGATGCTCTACGTGAGACATTATTATAGTTTTTTATAGTTAAATCACCAATTCAATAACCATGGCAGAATCATTCGAACCGAACTGTGATAAACCTAAGCGATCTAAAGGATATTTCTTATTTTTATTCATATTTCTCTGTTTGATGGAAATTTTTGATACGTATACCACTTTGTTCCCCAATGTAATCGGCTCTGAGGTGCAAGACGATTTTCTAAGTGGGTTTTCCAATCCCTCCGCAGTAATGGCATTAGTGGTGGGATTAGCCAGTATTGGAATGTTATTTGTAATTGTCAATCAGGTTCTTGCAGACATATTTGGTCGTCGAATTTTCTTGTTCCTTACCATGTTCGGAATGGGAATTGCATCAGTATGCATGTACTTTTCTCAAAATATTTATCAGTACGCGATTGCCTTATTTTTTCTGTATATTTTCTTTAGCTCAGATATATGGACTATTTACATATCCGAAGAGTGTGTAAAAGAAAGAAGAGGAATCAATCTTAATTTAGTATTAGTTTTCGGAGTGATCGGAGTTGGATTGGTCACTGTTTCAAGATGGCTTTTTTTGCCAGAATTTGGTCCTTCTAATTGGAAAGGGATGACTTATATTGCGTTTGCAGCCATACCCATTTCTTTTCTTGTGCTTGGAATAAAAGAAACTAGGAAATTTGAAGAACTGAAGAAAGTGAAAACGCAAAAACTCACCCCAAAAGAAACTTTTCAAAAACTACTCAAACCTTTTAATAAGAAATATCGCAGTTCTTTTATCCCACTTTTAGTCATGTCCTTCATTTCAGGATTAAATTATACCTTTATCCAATTAGGTGAGATATTTGTCTCCGATAATCTTGCAGATAATGGGCAGGTTAATTGGGTGGTAACCGCGATGGGGATTGCAGCAATTGTCGGATACCTCATAACAGGATTCATCTCGGATAGGAAAGGTAGAAAACCTCTGATGCTTATTTATTCTATCCTTCTCCCTCTATCCATTG
>JAEOUK010000324.1 GCA_016839385.1 Promethearchaeota archaeon | reverse complement strand
TACCATTAATGCTCCAATAAAAGCAGTAATAATCATTACTGGTCTGAACCAAGGATTTATAGATGAGGTATCGTCCGAAAGAAATATAGTGGTTAATATCATGCTTCCTAACATTCCGATTGCACCAAGATACACCGAAAATACGGAGATGGATGTTCTCCCCTTTTCTGTTATACACATCTCAGAAGGTAACGTAAATGTAATTAAACCAATTATTGTAAAAATAGAATCGAACAAGAATAGAGCAAGTAAAAAGTTCCATGCTAATGCCCGTTGAGTATTTTCAAAAATCAGATGGAGGAATGGATACCAGCAAAATACAAATAATAATCCAAAAACAGCTGCTCCGTATCGCAGATAAGGAATTCTTCTTCCTAATTTAGTCACTGTTCGGTCTTCTATTATCCCAAAGAGTGGATCATTAAGAGCGTTCCATATAGCAAAAACTAACATAACTATAGCAACCCTATTTGGTTCCAATCCCATTTTGAAGGTGTAAAATACTGACAGAGGACCGTTTATAATCCCTGAAAGCAGTCCCACACCACTTCCAGCTATTCCAAAACTGAATTTCTGCCAAAAAGTCACTCGTTCATCCAAATGGGCAATTTCTTTGTCGTTTGTATCAGACATGCAAATTACTCTATCAGAAGTAAAAAAAAGGTTTTGAATTAGTACAATAAAAAAAAAGATCTATCTCTTAATTTTTCCAGGAAGGTAAAAATCATACCGTTTTCCAAACATTCGTTTGGCTCCTCTATCCATTTTTCGCATACCCTGAAATAATCGCCACATATTTGCATCACTTCGATAATATTTTCGAATTTCTTTTTGCGTAAAAGGTTTGATATTAAACTCAGGAGCTTCAGTAGCGAAAAATTCATTTATTAATTGGATTAATTTCGGAATCAAATCAGGTCGTTGTTCTTTATAGAAGTTCGCAATTAAATCGGTGGTAACTAATCTCCAGTCATAATATCGATTTACTGTATCTTCCAAGAATAATGCTTTTAATATCCAACGCATAGCTTTGGGGGCACTTTTAAGTAGTAACACAGGTTCCATTTGCTCTACTCCATCTATTCGGAATAATGGGGTGCTCGTATCAATATAAACTAACTCGCTTGTGGTGTAAACTCTTTCAGAGATGTCGTACTTATCAAGAATCCAGTTAGAAATCTGCCCATCAATGCCAATCTCATATTTTTCCTGAGAATTATTGAATTTAAACACCTTGCTGAGTTCTTTCATGATTAGCATTACTAGAGTATCAATTTCTTCTTCATGAGATAGCTGGTGAATTAAATGGTGACAAACCGATTTTGGATTATGTTTTTTCTGAATGCAATAAAGAGCAATTGTTTTCTTCTTATCAGGGTCGGTATATACCCATTCTGTACCAAAATCAGGTATTTTTAGTCCCACCTTATCCTGTAAAATTTTATTATATTCATGATAAGCATTGATGTGACGTTGTACTTGTTCTTCTGTATCAAAAATTGGAATTCGCTTTAATGCTAAACCTTTCCAAGCTTCATGAACTATCTCTACAACTATACTAATCTCTCCAAATCCTAGCATATTTACTTTAAATTCACTTTGATCTGGATGGCTTGTATCTAAATTAGCTTCAAACTTCTGTAAAAATTCTCTATCTACCTTAATCATTTACTTTCCTCCTTCTTTGGGTTCGGAAGCGATAAGAGTGCTCTTTCTAATCGTTCCACAATGTTTTCTACATCATCACTCTCAATAATGAGAGGTGGCATTAATTTAATCGTATCCTCTTTATTTCCGCAATAATCAGCAAAGATTCCATTTTCAATCATGCGTAAAGTCATTCCAACACCATAACGATCATTTGGAAATTCAATTCCGTACATCAATCCTCTACCACGAACATCTACAATCAAATCTTTTAATTTAGGATTTTGTTTGAATCCATTAAGACCTTGTTCAAATTTATTCCCCATTTTTTTCACATGTTCTAAAAAACTGGGTGCAGAAACTATCTCCAACATTTTACGAGATACATAGCATCCTAATTCACTACCACCGGTAGTACTTATGTGTATAAATGGATCTTGTTCGAAAACTTCACCGATAAAGGGCTTGTAACTACAAGTGGCTAATGGATACAGACTAGAACTCATACCTTTAGCAAATACTACAATATCAGGAACGATTTTTTCATCGCGATATAATCCACCATGAATTCCTAGCATTGTCCCTAATCTTCCCAGTCCTGTTTGAACTTCATCAGCAATCATAATCACTCCTAACTCATCACACAATTCCCGAATTCGAGCAAAATAACCATTTTCCGGCACAAGAATTCCACCCGTAGCGGGAATGGTCTCAAAAATCACACATGCCGTATCCTCGTCAATAGTTTTTTCAAGATCCTTAATATCTCCAAAACTCACTTGAGTATAGTCTGGAAAATCCCACATGAATGCTTCCTTGAATCGAGGTCCTCCAGCACCAAGTGCAACTCCTGTAACACCATGATAACCAGTTTTCGCTGAAATAATTTTTCGACGTTTCGTAGTACTTCTTGATAATTTGATCGCTAAGTCAATTGCCTCTCCTCCTCCAACACAAAATTGTGTTTTAGAGATTTCTTCAGGTAATAATTCCGCTAGTTGTTTTGCTAATAGGGCTCTTTGCTCGCTTAGAAGGTGGTGATCCCCGATATCTAATCCAGCTTCAATTCCATCCTTAAGTGCTTGAACGATTTTGGGGTGTCTATGACCTAGGTTAAATACTCCTCCACTTGTTCGACAATCGATTAATCTCAATGGAGGTATATTTTTCCGAGCGCCTTCTAGCATGTCAATATAGATTCCTTCTCGTTTTCCTTGAATTACTCCTAATCCTATGCTCTTAAAGAATTCTGATTTTGGTTTAGAAATATATTTTGCATACATTTTAACCAATTCTTTTTGGGGAAGCGATCC
>JAEOUK010000323.1 GCA_016839385.1 Promethearchaeota archaeon | reverse complement strand
TGCCATGGAAATTCACATTCGTAATTTATAGTGATAATTACCACACTATGTAAAAAATTCTTTGTGGTGTATTTTTACATATAAAGAATACTGAAATTCCTCTAATTTTAAATTCAAATGCGTTCAAAGATAGGTATTGAAGGATATTTGAATTACATAAAATAGTAATTAAAAACGGTGATATGTTATCGACATCAAAAAAGAGGCTGTAGGGCTTCGAATATTCTTAGGATCTCTTACAACAGAACTAATAAAATTATGGGGTCGCCCAACAGTAAATGCAGTAATTTACCGTATTGGTCAAAAACCGGGAGAAATTATTGCTGAGCAAATTTTAGAAAGATACAATAAAACAAAAGAAGAACCTTTTGAGAATCCTTCAGCAGCATTCAATTTGTTAGAAAATTCTGTAACACAATTATTTGATGAAGAACAGATAGGATTAGTCACTGAGGATGAAAAAATTACGATCAAGATAAAAAATGTTTGTCCTTTTCGTCAAGTAATCATGGGACGTGAAGATTTTGAGTTTGGGGGAACTTTATGTCAATTTTCAAGTGGTTATTTTGAATCCGCATTAAAAATCTTGACAGATTACAACGTAGAATATTCACACGATATGAAAGAAACTACAGATGAATATTGTGTAATAAATATTGTATTCCGTAAAAAACCAGAATTAAATAATAATCATAATGAAGAGGCACAATCTACAGATACCTAATCCCATAATCATATCTTTTTATTATATCCCCTCTTAATTTTCATCATTATTAGTGATTTATGAAGAATGGTCTAAATTATGGATTATCAGTTCGAGATTGCATCTTTTATTAGCGATGTTACAGGAATACCCCTAGATAAATTGCATTTTTTAATAAAAGAACCCAATAAAGGTATAAATACCGACTGGGCAATTAATTGCTTTGGTCTACGTTCTTATTCAAAAAAAGATGGTAATCAAATTGCAGAAGAATTATACACAAAACTTAATGATTTAATTACAAATTATCCCTTTATACATGAAATTACAATTGAAGGACCTTATGTTAACTTCCGAATCAATGAAGTATACGTATTTCAAGAATTGAATACTCAAATCTCTTCAAATTTCAACAAATTTGTTCATTCTGGTTTTAGGAATTCTGTTAAAGAAACCATTGTAATCGAGTATCCCGCTCAAAACACGAATAAGCCTCTCCATTTTGGTCACGTCCGAAATATGATTTTGGGACAAACCTTATCAATCCTCTTAGGGTTCGCTGGTAACCAAGTTCATCAAGTGAATTTAATGAATGATAAAGGAGTGCATATTTGTAAAAGCATGTTAGCTTATAAGCGCTGGGGAAAAACCTCAACTCCTAAAAAATTAGGTATGAAACCAGACCATTTTGTTGGAAAATATTATGTCACTTATGGGAAACATGAGAATAAATTAAAGCAAGAAGTAAAAACGGAGATTCATGAGCTCGAACTAGCGAAGAAAAAACCTAAAAAAGAGCAAGATGAGAATAAAATTGCTCAGCTAGAATTTAAAATTCAAAATTCAAAATATGGAAAACTCATTCATAATTTAAACGAAATGCTCAGAAAGTGGGAAAATAATGATCTTGAAGTTCGAAAATTATGGAAAAAGATGAATTCTTGGGCAGTAGAAGGATTCGAGGAAACATATAAACTATTCAAAATCCATCATGAAAAAGTGTATCTTGAGAGTGATATCTATGATAAAGGTCGAGAAATTGTCATGGATGGTCTAGAAAAAGAACATTTTGTACAGTTAGATGATGGGGCTGTAGTTGCAAAATTTAACAAAAAAGGATTACCAAAGGATAAGGTTTTACTTCGTAGGGATGGTACAACTCTTTATATCACACAAGATCTTCATCTTGCGTATCAAAAAATGAAAGATTTCCATTTTGATAAATCCATTTACGTGATTGCGAACGAACAAGATATGCAACTTCGAATCTTATTTGAATTACTAAAGATTCTTGAATTTAAAGGTAACAATTTGCATTATAGTTATGGTTATGTTTCATTAAAATCAGGAAGAATGAAATCTCGAGAAGGTGTGGTAGTAGATGCGGATGATGTTGTTAAGGACATTTACACACTTTCGTTGAACGAAGTTAAAAACCGCTATTCAAATTTATCTGAATCCGAAATATCACATCGTGCTCAAATTATTGCATGGGCAGCATTAAGATTCTTTATCCTAAAGTATGAATATACACGTGATTTTATATTCGATCTAGAGGAAAGTATCTCATTTGAAGGAGAGACAGGTGCATATTTATTATACGTATATGCAAGAATATGCTCAATATTTACAAACGGTTTAAAGAATGGAATCAGAGTTCCATACAATCCAGATACTGGAAAATCAAATAAATTCCCACTTGAAGAAATTCCTAGTGAAATTTCCTCTGCTGGACGAAATTTGATCCTTACATTAAGTAAATACCCACAAATTTTATTTTCAACATGCAACACAATGAAACCCCACATATTGTGTCGTTATTTATTAGAATTAGCGCAATCTTTCAATACTTTTTATCATGAATGCCCAATATTAAAAGTAGAGGAAGTATCAATTCGAAATTCTCGATTAGCCTTAATTGAAATGGTTAGAAAAATCATGAAACATGGAATGAAATTAATCCATATAGATGTGTTAACCGAAATGTAGGAATGTCAGATGAAAAAAGTTCACCAAATTAAAATTGATAAAAATCTACAAATGAAGAAATTTATCGATGACTTAGAAAACACAGGATTTAATGCAAAACGTTTAGCTAATGCGTGTAAAATTTATGAAAAAATGGTAAACGATCCGGAATGTAAAATTTTCTTTTCTTTAGCTGGAGCAATGGTACCTGCAGGTATGCAAAATATCATTATTGATATGGTTGAATCAAGTTTTATTGATGTACTTGTAACAACTGGAGCAAATCTCACTCATGATATTGCGGAAGCTTTAGGTTTCCACCATTTACAAGGAGATCTCGCGATTGATGAAAAATCTGATAAGGATCTGCATAATGAGCACATTAACCGAATATATGATGTATTTATGCCAAATAATGTGTATGAAGGTATGGAAGACTTCATAAAAACCCTGAATTTCGATCTAAATATGTCGGTTAAGGATTTTTTAAAATATTTGGGAGATCAACTTCCCAATGAACCGAATTCTCTACTAAAGGCATGTGCTACTCATAATGTCCCTATTTTTTGCCCAGCTTTTACAGATTGCGGTTTAGCTATGCAAATATCCTTTTCTTTCCCAAAAGTTAATCTGAATCATTTTCAAGATCTACAAGATATGATTAATCTTGCTTGGGATGCAAAAACAGCAGGTGTATGCATAATTGGAGGAGGAGTACCTAAAAACTATATCTTTCAAGCGATGCAATTTTCTCCCAATAGTTCCCAATATGCAATCCAAATTACTATGGATAGACCAGAAACTGGTGGATTATCAGGAGCGGAATTGAGAGAAGCTATAAGTTGGGGAAAAATTAACGAAAATGCTGAGTTTAGCACAGTAGTAAGTGATGCGACAATAGCTCTACCTATTATTCTTAGTTATTTAAAAAGCGTCGCAAAATGATAATTATCCCACATCATTCCCATTAAATTGATGGAACACTAAAAATATTTTAAAAATTTCCTAATTTTTCATTATAGCATTAAGATACAATTAAAAATACTTATTCTCAATCCAACTATATTCAGAAAGCAAGCTGTACCAGCAAAGTAGGTAGCATATTTTGATTAGATTATCGGACATAACTACTACAAAGGAAAGAGATGTAATAGAAGAAATTCTAAGAAATTATCGTCAAGAAAATGGGAATATAATTAGTCTACTTCAAGATATTCAGAGTCACTATAAATTTCTCCCATCTTTTGTGTTAAACATAGTTTCTCAAGAGTTAAAAATTCCTTTATCAAAAATCTATAGTGTAGCGACGTTCTACACACAGTTCTCATTCAATGAAAAAGGGAAATATGTAATTACTGTTTGTGATGGAACTGCATGCCATGTAAAAGGAGGACCATTACTTGCAGATTACATTAAAACTAAATTGGGAATTAAATCTGGAGAGACAACAAAAGATAAAATTGTTTCTCTGGAAGTGGTTAGCTGCGTCGGAGCTTGTGCCTTGTCTCCAGTAGCGCTAGTAAATGATAAGGTTCATGGAAGTTTAACTGTTAGAAAATTGAATAAATTACTATCACAGATTAGAAAATCAGAATATTCTAAGGAGGATTCCAAGTAATGGCAATCAAGCGCCGTGAATTGTTGATATGTAGAAGTACTGGTTGTAATTCCATGAATGCTCACGCTGTGCATGATGAATTTGTAAAGCAGCTAAAAGAACGTAAAATTACTTTGATTGACCTAAAACGAACAGGATGTCGTGGATTCTGTGAGGCAGGACCTAGTGTCCTAGTTCAACCTGATGAAGTTTTATATGTACATTTGACACCAAAGGATGTTACAGAAATAATTGAAAAACATCTTATCAAAGATGAAGTTGTACAGCATTTAGTCTATATGGATCCCCAATCGGAAGATTTCGTTCCCAAGATGGATGATATACAATTTTTCCACAAACAAGAGAAAATTACATTAGAACACTGTGGATTGATTGACCCCGAAAATATTGATGAATACATTAATTTGGGTGGATATGAACAATATGAAAAATGTATCAAGGAAATGAAACCTTCTGAAATAATAGCTACAATAAAAGAGTCAAGATTGCGTGGACGAGGAGGAGCAGGATTTCCTACAGGCTTGAAATGGGAACTATGTGCAAAAGAACTAGATGATACAAAATATATTGTATGTAATGGTGACGAAGGAGATCCAGGTGCATTTATGGATAGGACACTCTTAGAAAGTGATCCTCATAGTGTAATCGAAGGTATGTGCATCGGAGCATATGCAATTGGAGCAACTCAAGGATTTATTTACTTACGCGCAGAATATGGTTTAGCAATTAAAAGATTTGAAACCGCAATCACACAAGCTCGAATGAAAGGATTTCTTGGAAAAGATATTTTTAGATCAGGATTCAATTTTGACATTCAACTTAAAAAAGGTGCAGGAGCATTTGTATGTGGTGAAGAAACTGCTCTAATGGCATCTGTTGAAGGAAAAAGAGGTAATCCTCGACCTCGACCGCCTTTTCCAGCCCAATCAGGACTCTGGGGAAAACCTACAAATATTAACAATGTAAAAACATGGGCAACAGTTCCACATATCCTATCCATAGGTGCAGAAAAATATTCTAAGATAGGAACAGAGGACGCATCTGGAACCATCATATTAGCTCTTACCGGGAAAATTAATAATTCCGGATTAGTCGAAATTCCAATGGGAACTACTATAAGAGATGTAGTTTTCGATATAGGAGGAGGTATTCCTAACGGAAAAAAATTCAAAGCAATTCAAATAGGAGGACCTTCTGGAGGATGTATCCCCACAGAATTTTTGGACACAATGATGGACTATAAAAATCTCACTTCTCTTGGAGCTATTATGGGTTCAGGTGGTGTGATTGTCCTTGATGAAGAGACATGCATGGTAGATTTAGCTCATTACTTCATTACCTTTACTCAAAGAGAATCTTGTGGAAAATGCGCTCCATGCCGGGTAGGGACTTTAAAAATGCTTGAAATTCTCACTAAATTTAAACAAGGCAAGGCTAATTTAGAGGATATTGATCGTTTAGAGCATTTAGCAGATATTGTTAAGAAAACCTCACTATGTGGTTTGGGTCAGACAGCACCAAATCCTATTTTGACTACAATACGTTACTTCAGGGATGAATATGAAGCACATGTTAAAGGGAAATGCCCAGCACTTGTTTGTAAAGATTTAATTAGTTATGAGATAATTCCTACCAAGTGTGTCGGTTGTACCTTATGCGCAAAAAATTGTCCAGCAAATGCAATTACGGGTGAATTAAAACAAACACACCTAATTGACCCGTATCTATGTATTCGTTGTGGATTATGCATTGCACAATG
>JAEOUK010000322.1 GCA_016839385.1 Promethearchaeota archaeon | reverse complement strand
CTGGTTCAATTCCTTTCGTTTGTCTTTCTTCTTCTTCATCAGATAAATGAAGTATAGAATTATTAATTACTTTGTCTATTTATAATATGTAACATTTGATACATATTTATGGAGAACATCATCATGAAATTCTTTCAAAATATTAAACATAAAATCATATTAACGCTAATTAAGAAGAACCGGAAGAAATATTTGAAGCTCCCAGTTAATGGAGAGAGCTTTATTGTACCGAGGAACGATTTAAAAGGAGTAGAAACAATTCTTTACCGACCGCAAAACGCTGAATTGAAATCATTACCTGTATTGTTTAATTTACATGGTGGAGGGTGGGTTGCAGGCGACGCAAGACTTATGGACACTTTCTGTAAGCTAATGGCAGATAGTCTACCTGCTCTGATTATTAATGTTAACTATACAAAAATTGATGAACAGACATTTCCCTATCCAATAATTGAATTATGTGACACAGTTTTGTATTTTGCAGAACACGCAGAACAATACAACATTGATAAAACAAAATTTGTCATTAGTGGGTACAGTGCTGGGGGTCATATTGCAGCGGGGGCTGCTGTAAGGTTAAATGAACTTGGTTTCACTCTCTCCGGGCAATTACTCGTTTATCCCTTGGTGGAAATGACCCTAGGTGAAACAAAGGTAGAATCTGGGGAAAATCAAAATATTGAAAAATCAGAGCGCGAAATGATAAAAGCTATGGAATTCCTTAAAAAGAATTTTTTTGCCAGTATAGACATTAAGCATAGGTGGCTCTCCCCTCTTCTAGCCAGCGACGAGGAGTTAAAGGGAATCGCGCCAGCAATAATTGTAACAACCAGAAAGGATAAGTTTAAATCACAATGCGTAACTTATGCAAATCGTTTGAGTGAATTGGGTACTAAGGTTATCCATAAAGAATATCTTGAAGCAGAACATGGTTTTGTGGAATTCAGCCAACCTGAGTATGAAGGAGATAAAAGACGAGCTCCCGAACAATTTGAGATGGCGAAAGATTTTGAGCAATATCTGATCAAAGAATTTAACACATTTTTCACCTAAAAAATCAGGAAATAAAGGAGAACGTTTGTGGTATGAGAGACAAAATTAGTGAAACGATGGAACAATACCTGGATACAAAAGAAATAGCGGGAGCTTCTCTCATTGTTAGAAAGGACTGCGAAATCATCTATCGAAACAAATGGGGTTATTCAAATGTCGAAGAACAAAAACCAATTGATGATGACACAATTTTCAAATTAGCTTCCATGACGAAGATTGTAACGACCGTAGCGGTTATGAAACTCTTTGAGCAAGGTAAAATTAGTTTGGAGGATAAGGTCAGCAAATACATCCCGGAATTTGCAGATCCAAAGGTTGTTGTTGATAAAAGATATTTGAATCTCGAAAAGATAAAACATCCACTGTGGATGATTTTGACCTTTAAGCATGACAAGGTCAAGACCGCTCCTGCTGAAAGGGAGATTACAATTCGTGATCTGTTGTCCCACTCATCTGGTTTGGAAATGGGTGCGGCTGGTTACCTTGCGTTAATGAAAATGAAATATGAAGACGATACCTTAAAGACTCGGGCGGAAAAATATGCTAAATACCCATTAGATTTTCAACCGGGAACTGCAACTGGGTATTCCCCTATGGCTTCCTTTGATGTTCTTGCTAGAATCATAGAAGTTACCAGCGGATTGTCATTTCCAGAATATTTGAAGCGAGAAATTTTCGAACCTCTAGAAATGAAAGATGCCACTTTTCGTCCAACAGAGGAACAGCGGAAACGTGTAGCACTGATTTACAAAACTCGAAAAGCTAAACATGTGAATATGACTGGTACAAAAGAAGATATTCAATTTGTTGGTCGAATCGGCCCGAACTACTTCTCAGCTTCTGGCGGTCTTTATAGTACACTTGATGATTTTGATCATCTGGGTCAAATGCTCTGTTCAGAAGGTACGTATAAAGATAAACAATTTCTGAATCCCGAGACAATTAAGCTAATGCATACCGAAGGTGCTGTCAATCATTTGGAATTTGCTCCAGGATTGGTATGGGGGCTAGGAATGATGATTAGGCAAGATCCTGAAAAAGCTGGAAGTTTTGCCCGAAAAGGGACATACGGATGGTCGGGTCACTACGGCACTCATTTTTTTGTGAGTCCGGAGGACAAATTGGAAGTTGTATTTATGATGGCTCGCTCCGATATCGGTGGATGGTCTTCCTATATCAGTAAAAAAGTAGAAGAATTAACATTCACTATTTATGGTGATCAATGACGCACTTTTTTACTTTTTTTATTTTTGATTGAAGATTTATATTGAAATTCCGTTTCCATTCTTTTCCATCTAGTTTTATTCTGTTACAACTGTATCATATTTTATCAAGAATGATTTAAATAGAAGTTGAGATGTGATACATTTGTAACAGAATGATGTTTTCAAAACAAAATTCATGAGTAGGATTAAGATATGGAAGCCGAAAATAACAAAGCAAGAAATAAGCACCCGGACTGGAAAACTACAAAAAAAGAGCGATTCTTGTATTTTATTGGTGATTTCGGGAGATTTGGTATTGGGAATCTCGTTGTTGGACTTATGAGTCTATTTTTAGTATTCCGTGGTTTGGATCTAATTTTAATTTCTGCAGTGATGTTAGCAGTTAAAATAGTTGATGCAGTGGATGACGTCATTTTTGGATTTGTTGTAGATCGGACAAATCCAAAAAATTGGAAAATGACCCGGAAAATTGTAAAAGATGGAAAATATCTTCCTTGGTATCGTGTAACTTTTTGGTTATTCCCTCTGTTTACAGTAGCAGTGTTTCTGATGCCAGCAAGTTGGTCTAGCGCTGCTAAACTAATCTGGTTTGCAATTTTCTATCTATTTTACGATTTAAGTTATACACTGATCGAAGTACCGATGAGTTCTATGGTTATCACCCTTACTGATAATCTAGAAGAGCGGAATAGGATCATTATGGTGAAATTTACTATCACAGCTTTCTCCATGGTGACCTTAGGAGTCCTTTGGGTTGCATTGGTAAGTGAAGAGGTTGGTATGAGCATTCCCACAGTTGTTTATATATTTACTGCAATGTTCCTTGTTTTAATGATTCCTCTTGCAATAAAAGGAAAGGAGCACAATATAAGACTTGATCAGATCCAAGAAAAACAAGAATAGAGATACACGTTTAAGGATATGCTAAAGGCTATTAAAGTGAACAAGTATTTACAGATATATTTACTCAGCAGTGTAATTACAGCGTGTCTGCAAACGGGTGCTTCCATTGGTCTCTTTGCTTCCTTTTACTTGTTTGGAAGTGCTCTAATACTTGTCTACCCAATTGCAATCGCATTCATTCCGCAACTAATTCTTCAGATCTTTTCGCCTAAAATTGTGAAAAAATTTGGAGCTCGAAAAGTGATTCTGGTATTTGGTCTTATCGGAGTGGCTATATGGGCAACTATGTATTTTGTCGGATATAATTGGGTGATACTCTGTATGGCATTGCTTGTGGCACAAGCGTTTCCGAGTATGTTAAAAGACATGGCATTGCAATATTTGATGCCGGGTACAGTTGAATATGCTCGATATAAAACAGGAAAAGATAGCTCGGGAATTGCATTTGCTATTACGAGCTTTTTCAATAAAACTACTACAAGTATTGCAGCTTCTTTGGGATTATTTCTACTTGGTCTCAGTGGATGGCAAACGGTTGTTGCGAATAGTTTTGCTGATCTGGAAGCAGCGGCTGTTGTACAACCTGCCAGTGTTTATCCAGTTCTGTGGTTTCTTTACGTTGGATTACCAGCTATTGGCTATTTACTCGGTGTTCTGGTAATATTCTTCTACAGACTTAAAGATAAGGATGTAGAACTAATGGCAAAATGCAATGGTGGCGAAATTACTCGTGAGGAATGCGATGCGCAATTATCCAGGAAATACTAAGGCTAAAAAGCATGTAGACAGTGAAAATATCTTGTGGTGTGATATTTCACTGAAATTTTTTTCTTATCATAAATAAAGGAATTAATTCTACAATGAAAATCATAAATCTAAAAACTCTTCACAGGAAAAATCCACTAGGGATTGATCGGAATCCATATTTTTCATGGATGATGGAAAGCAAAGAAAAAAATATAATACAGAGTTCCTACCGAATCGTAGTTTCAGAGAATGAAAACATTGTCTGGGATACTGGTATAGTTGAAAGTCAACAACAGTCGTTTATCGAATATGAAGGTGAACAGTTGCAAAGCTGTCGACAGTATCGGTGGGAAGTTACTATTCAAGATAATAAAAGCAACATTTCTAAAGCGAAATCGTTCTTTGAAACTGCATTTCTTGATGCAAGCGACTGGAAAGCTAAATGGATCGAGAGTACTATCCCGCGTGAAGAAAAAAAGTGGGAGTATGGTCTTCAACCACCCGCAGTATGGTTCTCAAAAAATTTTATTGTTGAAGGTAAGATTAGCAAAGCGCGGCTTTATGCTAGTTCTTATGGTGTTTATCGAATACTCATTAATGAAAAACGACCAGATGATCGGGAATTTGCCCCCGAACATACAGTCTATCGGAACATTTTGTATTACCAGACATATGATGTAACAGAGATACTGAAAAGTGGAGAAAATAACTTATCAATGTATGTTGGGGATGGCTGGTATCTATGTCCTCAGACAGCACCGATCATGAAGGATTTCCATGGTATGCCTGCTGTATTGTTCCAGCTTGAATTGGAGTTTGAAGATGGTCTCAAACAGACTGTCATCTCTGATGGTGATGTGCAATGCTTCACTGGTTCGGTACAATTTTCCGATCTATTTTTTGGAGAAAAACAAGATGCGACCGTCCCTTTAGGAGTAAAACAAACGGTTAAAATAGTCGATTTTGGCTATCAGAACCTTTACGCACAACCAATGTCACCTATACGTCCTGTGAAACTACTTCCTGCAACTCAAATATATACGTCCCCTGCTGGAGAGACTATCGTTGATTTTGGGCAGGTTATAAGCGGTCGTTCCCGCATCCACATCGATTCACCGAAAGGAACAGAGATAATTTTCGAATACTTTGAAGTTACTGATGAGAATGGTAATTATTTTAACTCAATGTATGTACCGCAGAAGGATATTTACGTTTCTGATGGAAAGACATGTGAATATGAAGCTTTATTTACATTTCACGGATTTCGGTATATCCGGGTAAGTGGATTAGATAATCTCAAAAAAGAAGATTGCACAGCTGTTGTTCTGTCAACTGAAAAGGAGAATCTAGGTACTTTTGAATGTTCCGATGAACGACTTAATCGTTTGTATCAAAATATCCGGTGGTCTCAGACAAATAACATGATGTCTGTTCCAACGGACTGCCCAACAAGAGAAAAAGCCGGATTTACAGGAGATATTCAGATTTATGCGAAGACAGCGCTTATTAATGAGGATGTAACGCCATTGTTAACTAGTTATCTTCAAAATCTTGCAGCGGATCAGATGGAAGATGGTGTGATTCCAATGGTCGTCCCATTCACAAGACTGTATGAAAAATTATCCTATAAAGTTGCAGCAGATTTTGGTGAGACAAAAATTACGGGCATCGCCGGTTGGAGTGATGCTGCAGTAATTGTACCCTACATCATGTATAAAGTGACCGGTAATATTCTTATCTTGAAAGAAAATTATGAAACTATGAAGCGATGGTGTGATTATGTTATCCGAACCGCTAAAGAAAAACGGGGAAATACTAATTTACCTGAAGAAATTGACCAGTATTTGTGGAACACGGGTTTTCATTTTGGTGAGTGGCTTATACCTAGTCAACCTTTACCGATCGATGGTTTTGAGACATGCAAGATCTCGGCTTCCTATACTGCACCATTTTACGGCTTCCTATCAGTACACACTATGGCAAAAATCGCTTCTATTCTTGGGAATGATGCTGCTGATTACTATTTCGATATAGCCGAGAAGATTAAATTGGCGATCCAGAAAGGGATAATGAAAGATGGAAAAATGCTAGTAGATTTTATGGGGGCTTATGTTCTTGCAATTGCCTTTGATTTGGTACCTGAAGAATATAAGGATTCCTTTGAGGAAAATCTAGTATCACTCCTCGAGAAGAATGAATACAGGTTGGATACCGGATTTTTAGCTACACCTTTCTTATTAGATTCGCTTGTGAAAATTGGTCGCCGAGATCTCGCTGAAAAAGTACTCTGGCAAGATTCCCAACCATCATGGCTATATCAAATCGATCATGGAGCAACGACTATCTGGGAAGATTGGAGAGCAATTAGTCCAGAAGGGAAACCTGAAAGAGTTAGCTTCGACCATTATGCATACGGGTGTGTCGATGATTGGATTTTCCGCAATATTGCGGGTATCAATATTGGAAAACCCGGATTTAAGCATATTATCATTAATCCACTGTCGACCGGACAATTAGAATGGTGTAGACGAACATATCTGAGTGAATTTGGTGAGATTTCGGTATATTGGACAAAAGATGTTATAGAGGCGACTATTCCTTGCAATACAACGGCATCTATAATCTGGAAGGGTAAAACACATGAAGTTGGTAGTGGAAAATACACTTTCTGATAGAATTCATATTGATACTAGTTTAATATATTCAAATAAAAGGAGAAAGATCGATGCAAAGGAATAAAATATACTTAAATAAAGAACGGGATGTATTTTTGACTCCATATACTGTATCGGAAAAAAAAGCTCCGACAATACTTATCGTCCCTGGTGGAGGATACACAGAATGTGAAGCATCGGAAGGTGAACCCGTCGCGAAAGTGTATAATTCTTACGGTCTTAATGCTTTTGTTTTATGTTATTCAGTAGGGAAGCATTACCAGTGGCCTTACCCTTTGGATGATTATGAGCAAGCGATGCAATACATAATTGACAATGCGGAAAAATTTCACGTCGATACAGAATACATTTTGGCAGCAGGTTTTTCAGCAGGAGGACATCTCATTTCAATTGCCGCATCGACTGCAAAACATAAACCATATGCCGCTATCATCTGTTATGGGGCTACAATAAAACATTGGATGGAAATTACTGCACCAAATGCACCTGATGCAAATGAAGCAGTTAATATGAATACTTGTCCATGCTTTATTGTGTCCTCCCGAAATGATTGGATTGTCCCCATTAACAACACTACAGAATTTATCAAAGCGCTAAATGAGAATTATATCGATTATGAGACACATATCTATGGCTATGCAATGCACGGATTTTCTATCGGTAAAGATGTCGGTGCAGTCGGGTCGTTATTTTGCTCAAGGGTAGGTAATTGGGTAAAGGAGAGCATAGAATGGATTGAAGAGCTTATTTCAGGTCGATATATTTCAATCAGAGAATGTGCTGAATATAACGACCAATTTGCCCAAACGCTTTCGAGCATGAACTCCTGCAAAATCATTTTTGAAAACGAAGAAGCACATAAATTAGTAAAAAGAAGATTTTTGCCTTTATACCTGATTTATGTAGCGTCTAAGAAGCAGATTGGAGCATTTGTGGATGGTATCTCACTCAAAAATGTGTTGCAATTTGTCAAGATAAAGGATGAAAAAATAACCAAAATCGACAAGGCGCTTTCGATTTTTGCGATAAATAGAAAATGAAAGAGGAAAAAGTAATATGCAAAAAAAAGAAAATATTGAAACTATGAAAGAAAAAGACAAGATTCATTTTTTTGATACATCGAACCTTGTTGAAACCGAAAATGTGCGTTTACGCTGTAATATCGAATATATCGAAGAGCAGCTAAAAAGTAAATTTACCGAGAGTTTAATTAAAGTTTCATCTGTTGAGATCAACGATACCGGGAAATTTAAAAATAAAGCAATGAGCTTGATTCTACGACTACTACCGATGAGTTCAATGAAAGGATTCCCTCCTTATTGCTCTGTGAAAATTGATCATGTAACGGGCAAATACACAGAGCATATTACAATCTGGTCACCACTGGCTTGGAAT
>JAEOUK010000321.1 GCA_016839385.1 Promethearchaeota archaeon | reverse complement strand
GATTAAATGCGATTAAATCTGGAGGTCTATTTGTCTTGGGTACATTACCTCAAATGCCATTTTATCCGTCTGGGCAAGGAATGTCCCCTCAAAGACCACCCGAACGAGAATTTGCGGAATTTGCGAGAACACCACAGAGACTGATTCCCGATAAAGCGTATTTCTGCCCTAATTGTGGTTCAGTATTGCAAAGTGAATCCCAAGATTTTTGCATGAAATGTGGTAAACCGATTCCGAAACCTCAAAGATCCAATTCTTCAGAGGAAGAATTTACAAGTGGAAATGCAACCGATTTCTGGGTATGCAAAGATTGTGGTTCTGAAAATCCAGAAAGTGATGATATTTGTGATTCTTGTGGTAAAAACAGAAAATCTAGATAAGTTAGGCACATACTATCTCTCAACACCTTTTATGAATATTCCAAAAACTTTTTTTAATTTGGTAGAAGATCTTCCCATAGATGTACTGAAATCGTCTATTGGTATACTTTCTAACGCTATTTCTCATGGAGAATTGTGCTGGAGTTTTCCATAATGTCGATTGGTGTTTCATCGATCAAAAATAAATAAAAAAATTACTAAAGAAGTTTTTACTATGCCAGAAACTGGAATTGTTAAATGGTTTAATCCAAAAAAAGGCTACGGGTTTATTATTCCCGACAACGAGAGTTTTGATAAGGAAATTTTTGTTCATTATACAACCATCCAAGCTGATGGAGAGGGATTTAAAAGTCTACGACCTGATGAAAAAGTAGAATTTGAGGTAGAAGAGACAGGAAAAGGTCTTGAAGCTCGAAATGTCAAGGTAATTGGTAAAGCTGCTCCACATGATCAGGATGATAGTCAAGAAGATGAATAATAAATATTGTGAAACTCACAATTGGATTTACTAACTATACAAATTTATTTTAAAATTATTTTTCTGAAATTAATTTAACCTTATTCAAATAGCGATTGTATCGAATCATTTGCTTAATAATTTTAGCAACATTAGGAATGTAATCGATAATAGCAAGGTTTTCTTTGAGCATGCTCTTTTTAAAGTCTAATCGGGCTTGATGGGCTTGAATAGTCTGACCATTTGGCGAAGTGGAACAAAACATTGGTTTTTTAACTTTTTTCATAATTTTCGAAATTGATTCTATAGTTACTTGCCCCATATCATTTCTTCCCATAGTTTCTGCGAATATATGGAATCGTTCAGCCTCACGAACAAATAAAATAGTTTCAATATTAGGGTCTTTAGAGACAATTTCTAATGCTTGAGCAAACATTTCAGGAATATAGCCTAATTCTCCAAGATCAAGAGGATTTCGAAATGAAGTATTAATAGAAGGAAAAATTTTTGCTAGTGCTTGTCGGGTTTCTTCAGCAAGAGGTGGAATTTTCAAACCATTTTTAATGCAAACGTCAGCATATTCTACAGATATTCCCCCACCGGCAACTAGAACGCATACATTTTCATTTTTTGGAAGGTGATATTCAATGGAAAACGCAGTCAATGCATCTTGGAATAATTCAAAATGATCTGTAAAGATTATTCCATATTGCTTAGATAAGGCTTTCCAAATATCCACAGAACCTGCTAATCCACCAGTATGCGACTGAACTGCTTGTATACCCACTTCAGATTGACCACCTTTAAGTAAGACGATAGGTTTTATGGCTGTAATATCTTTTACAGCTTCAATGAATCTTCGCCCATCTTCAATTGACTCGATGTATAACGCGATTACTTTGGTTAGTGGATCATCTCGGAAGTAATATAAAAAATCAGTAGGAGTAAGATCTATTGAGTTTCCAATTGAAACAACATTAGAAAAACCTACTCCTTGGGACACCATCCAAGCTGCTAATCGACCTGTATTACCTCCACTCATTGAGACATATGAAATATTCCCAGGCGCTTCAGGCATGCCTGGATAATAATGGATTTTTGAGTATGGATTGTTAATTCCTAAACAATTAGGACCTATAAATCGAGTACCACCAATATTTTTGGCTTCCTTAACAGCTAATTCTAACTCTTTTTGTAGTTCCAAGTTTCCACTTTCTCCAAATCCAGAAGTAAAAATGACGGCAAATTTTACTTTCTTTTTACCGCATTCTCGAACCACTCCAGGTACAAGTTTTGCAGGTACGGAGATGTATGCTAGATCAATGTCCGGGACTTCAGAATCAAATAATGATGGATAAACTTTGAATCCAAACAGTTCTTCGTATTTCGGGTTAATAGGGTATACTTTACCCCCTTCTTTTACAAAATTCTGATTTGCAAAAACGAATTTGATTCCACCGATTCGATTTTTACTTACTCCAATTACTGCCATAGTATTCGGATAAAATAATGGTGTTAAGTCAACAGCTTGTAAATCTTGAGCCCCAGAACTCATGATACCAATTTGTTGTATATAGTTTTTTAACCTTTTTTGAATACATTTTAAGAATTTGAGAGGAAATAAATATTGTAAATTATCTATCCAAAAAGATTTTTATAATTGTCACATTCTCTCACACAATGCTATCCATTATAAAGCTCATGGAAGGAATCTATTTTATAAAACAGAATAATCCTAGTCACCCTCTTTCAACCTCCAATGGATATTTAATCACTCCATCTCTAATTCGAGAAACTGCTCCTTGTGAATTTCAAGACTCAATACTACTTGATATCAACATTGAAGAAGACGCATGGATAGCTTTGAGAAATTTCTGTTATGATAGTGATATACCACTACCTACCAAACTTATTATGACCCATTGTCATTTGGATCACTCTTCTCATGTGCATCAGTTTGTAGAAATTTTCGGGGGTACAGTCTATGCTCCTGCACCTGAAGTCCCTGTAATATTAGATCATGATGGGTTTTTTGATGTTTATCAAATTCGTGAAATTGAAAGTTTCCCCAATTTATGGGACTCTTACCACCATATAAAATATGAATTACTGCAATTTGATACAGTGCCTGAAGGCAAAGTATCTCCTTATCAACCCGGAACTATTTTTAACTTTGATACGATTAAAATTGAAACAATCCCATTACCTTCTCATAGCATTGGGCACGTAGGATTTTTCATTACGATTCCCAACCAAGAAATACGAATTTTCCATAGTTCTTGTCTTGGGTTAGACCAATTAAGTGTAAATTCAGTAAATAAGAGCCCTAAAGATGGATTTGGTCCATGGTATGGGTTTAAATCAAGCAAAATAGATTCATATTTAAAGGATATCGATAAATCCGAACAAATTTTTAAAGATGGAGATATTTTAACATCCTCCCATGGAATTATTTATTATAAATCTCGTTTTGTAATGAACGAAATTCATGGAAAAACTGATTTTGTTAGAGAATTTAATAGTTCCGATAAATTTGAATCACCTTTTGATTATATGAGACGTAAAATCGCTGAAAGGGAACGAAGAATCCTGAATGCTTTAGAATTAATGGGATTAGAACCTGAAGACATTTTGAATGTTCTCGAATCTGAAGAGGTAATGAATAAATTATTAGATATGGATTTAATTTTTTCAAAATACCGAATTCCATCCAAACAATTAGCTGCATACAAATTCTGGGAGCGACAACTAATCATAAACCATCTAAAGCATTTATTATCTCTATAATTCACGCAATTTTCTATTTAATCGTACAATTTAAATTGTATATTGATTGACATTTTATGTGGTGACACATAGATGTTCAATTATTCATCGAAAAAACTATCTCAATTAATTATTAAACACGCTTTGAATGTTCCTGAAAAAGCCAATGTATTGCTTCAAGGGAATTATCATTCTTTAAATCTAGTTCGTGCTATTTACACAGATTTAATCAAAATTGGAGCATATCCTCTTGTCCAGCTAGGATTTGATGGATCTCAGGAAATTTTCTATAAATACGCAAATGAGGATCAGTTAACTCGAATTCCAATCTATATGAAATTTTTAGTGGATAACTATGATTATATAATCAATATCTGGGCAGATTACAATCCAAAAAATCTACAATTAGTTGATCCTGCAAAACTCCAGATGAGACAGAAAAATCCTGAATTTGCTCCTCTAATGCAGAAATATATGGCAAAAACATGGACATTAGCACCATATCCTACTCAAGCAATGGCACAAGAAGCCGGAATGGATTTATATTCATATGCTGATTTTGTCAGTAAAGCACTAATGATTGATAAAGAAGATCCTATTGCAGAATGGGAAAGAGTACAGAAAGAACAAGAAAGAATTTGCGAGTTTCTAAATAAAGCAGATGAAATTCATGTAGTAGGAGAAGATACTGATTTGCATCTGAGCTGTAAAGGAAGAACTTGGAT
>JAEOUK010000320.1 GCA_016839385.1 Promethearchaeota archaeon | reverse complement strand
ATTGTAATCCCATAACCACCGAACTGATACTGAATAATTTTCACTATGGAGAACAGGTTCATAGGAATATTGAAGTTCAATTGCATTTCGCTCAACATCATTATAATATTCAGAGACATTTCGTAGATTTTCACCAACCCACATTTCTACGATTTTTGAAGTTGTTGTATTATCTAGAGGGCACATTAACCAATTGGATTGCAAGGAATTATTATTTAGGATATACCAAGCTGCAGAGACACTTGAATTTAATATTATAGCATCAGATATATCTTTAGATCCATAGAGAACATCTACAATAATGTTATTAGGATCTGCAATATTTTTTATTTCAAAATGTAAAAATTGATTTCCGTACGGGATGAATGCTCCAGTCGATTTAAAGCTATAACTCACAGTATCTGAGACTTTAAGACCGAAGGAAGAAGATTCTTGAGAGTTCACATAAGAACTTTGAAAAATTATAGATCCCATTAATATTAGGCATGATAATATAAGCGATGTTCGGAAAATGATATTTTTACGCATAAAGAATCCTCAATTTACAGAGTGTAATAGTACATATAAATTGACATATGAATGTAAAAATGTTTGTCGAATTTCATATTGAGATACTTTGGCGATAAAATCCATATAATCTATTGATTTATAGGTGTTAATGGAAGAAATATTATTAACTAACAAAAATAAATTGAAATATATCGAGACAAAGATCGAAAATCGTCTGGTGTGTAAACATGAGTGACCCATTTAGTGAAAAACGCACTTGCCCATTTTGCGGAAAAACAAATTTAAAGAAACCATACTGGAGACACGTACAAAGCGAACATCCTGATGGATTCTCTGGAAATATCGAAATTTGGAAGCAATTATATCAAGATTATCGTGCGGCTGGCATGACCGAACAAATTTCGATCTTAGCTATTTGCGAACTTTTTAATAAATCTGAAGAATTAGTTCGTGAATATTTAGAAAAAGAAAAAGTACTGTAAAGCAATATATTGCTTTCTAATTTTATGAATAGGCATTAAATGAGCGAGATTCAATTTTTGTTCTTCGTTTTGAGACTTCTTCTGCCATCTTATCGTATTCTTTGATTACATCTTCAGTTAAACTTGGTTGAATTTTCTTTAAGGATACATCAAAGTGAGATTTTTCTACTATAATACGATGGTCGGGATTGTTAGCTTCTTCTGGGTTAGAGCGGAAAAATTCTCGTATTGCTTGCATACCAGCTTCACGACAAAGGTTATCCAAATCAGCTCCAGAATAATGGTTTGTAATTTGAGCTAATTTCGGAAGATATTCTTTTACTTCCGGTGATAGATTCATATCTTTTGTGTGAACATGCAGAATTTTTAGGCGAGATTCTTCATCTGGGGCTGGTGTATAGATAATACGATCAAATCTTCCAGGACGTAATAATGCTTTATCTAAAAGATCCAATCTATTTGTGGATGCAATTACAACAATTCCTTTCCGATCCTCTAATCCATCCATTTCCACAAGAATTTGATTTACAACTTGAGAAGATACTTGAGTGCCCCCCGAAAATGTAGCTCGAGAGGTTGCTATTGAATCCATTTCATCAAAATAAATAATTGAAGGGGATGCTAAACGAGCTTTTCGGAATAATTCTCGAACCGCTTTTTCACTCTCTCCAACCCATTTACTGAATATCTCAGGTCCTTTTACACTGAGAAAGTTTATTTCAGATTCATTTGCAACTGCTTTTGCAAGAAGGGTTTTACCACAGCCTGGGGGTCCAAAAAGAAGCACTCCATTTACTTGGCGGATACCTGCATTTTTATATATGTGCGGAAATTTAACAGGCCATTCTACCGTTTCTTGTAATTCTTCACGAATAGATTCAAGCCCTCCAATATCCTCCCATTTGATATCTGGGACTTCAATCATTACTTCACGCATCGCACTTGGTTCTACCATGCGAATAGCTTTCGTGAAATGAGCGTCAGTAACAATAAGTTTATCCAAAACTTCCAATGGGATTGGTTTATCTAAATCAATCTCTGGTAATATTGTCCGAAGACTTGCCATTGCAGCCTCTCTGCATACTGCCATAATATCTGCACCAACAAATCCGTGAGTAATGTTCGCATATAAATCAATTGTTACATCATCATTCAAAGGCATACCTCGGGTGTGAATTTGGAAAATTTCTTTCCTCCCCTCCTTATCTGGAACACCTAATTCAATCTCTCGATCAAATCGACCAGGTCTACGCAATGCAGGATCTATACTATTTACTCTGTTAGTAGCACCAATGACAATGACTTTACCTCTTCCACGTAATCCATCCAGCAAACTCAGTAATTGAGCTACAACACGACGTTCCACCTCTCCAGTTACATTTTCCCGTTTAGGAGCAATAGAATCAATTTCATCAATAAAAATTATAGATGGGGCATTCTTTTCAGCATCTTCGAATAATTTTCGAAGGTTTTGTTCACTCTCTCCATAGAATTTGGACATAACTTCTGGTCCATTTAAAGTAATAAAATGGGCATTTGCTTATTGAGAAACTGCTCTTGCCATTAGAGTTTTTCCCGTACCTGGAGGGCCATAAAGAAGAACCCCTTTTGGAGGATCAATATTGACTCTTTGAAATAATTCAGGATGTTTTAAAGGTAGTTCTATCATTTCTCGAACTTTTTGAAGTGCGTCATTCAAACCACCGATATCGTCATAAGTAATGATGGTACCTGTTGGAGACATTGCAACCTCTTTAGAGATTTCAATTTCTGTGTTTTTTGTTACTTGCACTATACCATCTGGAACAGTTTTTTTAACGAGAAATCGAACTTCTCCTAATGAAACAGGTGGTGCTTGAAACATACCGCCCATAATTTTTTGGATATCTTCTAACTGAGGGTTCAAGCTTTCACGTTTCCTAGCTATGTTCTGTTTTACAACAGCAACAATATCACCAGATTTCATTGGTTTTCCTTGCATAGCACCAGCGAGATTTCTCACATTGCTATTAATTTGTACATTTTTCTGAGTATAACTTAGTTTAATGAAACGAGCTGATTGGGGTGTGGTCTTTCGAATTTTTACATATTCTCCAACAGTTGAACCCGTATTTAGACGCATTAAACCGTCTATACGAATCAATTTCTGATTTCGATCTCTCGAACTAGGAAAAACTATAGCGGGGGAACTTTTTTT
>JAEOUK010000319.1 GCA_016839385.1 Promethearchaeota archaeon | reverse complement strand
CTCCTGTAGGAAGAATTACTCTCATGCTAAGGACGATATCTTCAATTTTTCCATATTTAGTACTAAATTGTCCTGCAGCTCGATGTGCGATCCATCCTCCTACAGTTGCTGTGTGAAAACTTTGAGGTACATGACCAATTAGAAATCCTTTCTTCGCTAATTCTCGTTCCAACCACTTTCCATTTGCTCCTGCTTGTACGGTCACGGTCAGATTCTGTTTATTTACTTCGATGATTTTACTCATCCTTTTCATATCGACCATAATTCCTCCATATACTGGAATTGCTGCACCTACAACACCAGATCCTTCTCCATAGGGTATGACAGGGATTTTTAATTTATTCGCTAATTTGAGAACCTGAGAGATTTGTTTTTCATTTTCTGGCCATATTATCACATGAGGTAGTGCGGGGAGTGTTCCTTCCATTATCCAGCGATTCGTAATAAGTTGATAGTCCTTGGAATATGCAACCAAGTCTGCCTCCTTTGTAGATACCCATTCTTTACCAACAATTTCGATTAATTGAGTCGTTAATTTGTTTAAATCTTTAATTTCGACCCGTTTCTTATATACTATATCAAAATTCATAACAGAACCACACTAAAAATCGATTATCTCATTTGAAAAAACTATTCGCGCACACTTAAAGATATGGGTGGAAAGAATGTAGAAAGACGGTCATTCTTTTTTATTTAAAAATTAAAACGTAAATCGCCATTCTTGACGACATTTCTTACAGTAATATTTTTTTGCAAAAGAACCACGAGTTGGCTCGGGCATCTCTTGAAATTCCATTTTTCCGCACTTAGGGCATTGAATAACTCCACTTTCCGGATATTCAATTTCCATGACTATTCTTTGAAGACTTCTTGGGTCTGCAGCTTGAAATGAAGCAGTAGGATCAGGAGCTGGAGTAGAAGAAGATGCTTGAGATTTTTGAGCTTTAGAAGCCGGTTCTGGTTCATTTATATCGGGAAATAAAGCTGAGGGTTTAATTAATCCTTTCTCAGCTGGATGAGGTTTCAGTTTTTTGATATTTTCTTGATTGTCTGTTGTGGATTTTGATTTTGGTTTCGATTTACTGGGTTCAGCTGATGAAATCAATTCTTCTATTGATAGTTTATCTAATTTCTCGATGATTACTGAAAGTTTTGCGTTGATTGAATTGAGTTTATCCTCACATTCTGTTTTGGGAGTATTTTCTTTTGGTAATTGGCTAATTTTTTCCTCAATTTCAAATATTTCATTTTTTAGTTTGGTATTTTCCTCTTGGAGTGAGAGAATCTGATTTTTTAGAAGTTCTTTTAAGTCGTTTAACTTAGCGATTTGTTCATCTTTCGCTTTAATTAGCTCTTCCATAAAACACCAATCCTAAAAATACTATTGAAATATTTGCTAAATGATTTTGTTTATTTCTAAAAACTTCCACAAAAGAAGAAAAAAAGAAAAAATCGGAGGATTTTTCTTATAACTACTAAACTATTCACGTTTTGGTATGATGCGTAATGTGCTTTCCTTATCGAAGAAATGAATCTGTTTTGGATTAAAGGATACCTTGACTTCTTCATCTATTCCTAAATTTGATATGCCTTCCATTTTGGCAATCATTACATATCCCGTGGGAAAATCTATATACAGATATGTATCTGAACCAATTGGCTCAACAACACCGATTTTGACATCGTATTTATTTGGAGCGCCGATATCTGTGTTTATTCCTATATGTTCAGGACGAATACCTAAAATAACCTCCCGGTTGATATAATCATTTAAAGTGCTGTACCGTTCAGGTACTTTATAATCCAGTTTTTCACCAGTAAAATATAACCCGTCATAACGCTTCTCGATTTTTCCCTCTGTAAAGTTCATAGGAGGTGAACCTATGAAGCCTGCTACAAATTTATTATAAGGAGTGAGATATACTTCTTCTGGAGTTCCGACTTGTTGTAGGATCCCTTTATCAATTACTGCAATTCTATGCCCCAATGTCATAGCTTCAACTTGATCATGGGTTACGTAGATTGAGGTCACTCCTAGTCGTTGAGATAATCTCTGTAGCTCCGCTCTCATTTGTACACGCAATTTTGCATCTAAATTACTCAAAGGTTCATCTAACAAGAAAACTTTTGGGTTACGTATTATTGCTCTACCTAAAGCGACCCTTTGTCTTTGCCCTCCACTTAATTGTCGGGGTTTTTTATATAATTGTTCCTTAATCTCTAACAATCCTGCGGTCTCAAGAACTTTTTCTTCAATATTTTTTTCATTCTCAATAAAGCGCTGAACTGGTTTACTAAACTTACCAATTAGATTGATGATAGCTTCGCGAATGGATTCTCGAATTTCTGAAAATAGGAGAACAGTTGCCAAAAAACTTACTAATCCTCCTATGAATATCATAGTTCCCAAATCTTCGTTTATTAAATTTAGTAGTCTTCCTAAACCATAGAGCAATCCAATAAATATACCATAAATCAACAAGATGATTAGTTGTAACAGAATATTAATGCGTTTATTGGACTTTGCTCGTAGCCCAAATGCTAAGTTGTCATACACATTGTAATGGGGATAAAGTGCATAACTTTGGAAAACCATCGCAATTTCACGATCTTTTGGCTCTACTGAATTAACAACTTTATTTCCAATAATGATGTTTCCTTCTGTAATAGTCTCCAAACCCGCTAACATTCGCAGTGATGTGGTTTTTCCACATCCCGAAGGTCCTACTAAACAAAGAAATTCATGATCTTGAATTTCTAGATCCAAATTCTTAACAGCTTCGAAATTTCCATAACGCTTTGTAACATTTTCAAACTTCACTTTTGCCATATTTATACCTCCTATTTTATTCCTCCTGCTGTAACTCCTCCCATTAGTTGTTTTTGTAGTAATAAATAGAATATTACCACAGGAAGAGCAACAATTATTGAATACGAACTTAATAATTCATAAAAAATGGGTTGATCTGGTGCGTCTACTCTCAAGAAGTTTCGGAATAACAAAGGCAGAGTGAAATTGGATACACTAGTTTGAGTTATAAAAGTCTGAGCGAGAACAAATTCCTGCCAAGCTCCCAAGAAAGTAAAAACCATTACTGCTATCATTCCGGGTCTTGCAAGAGGTAAAGCTATTTTAATAAAAGAACCAAATCGACTATATCCATCAATCAGAGCTGCTTCCTCCATATCTACAGGAATTGTTTCGAAATATCCTTTCATCATCCATGTTACATATGCTGTAGATCCCGTAGTCATTATTATCAGCACTCCCCATAGAACTGTATTTGTTGCAAGAAAACCAAGTCGACTCATTAATACAAATTGTGGAATGATTAGAATGATTGCTGGAAACATTTGAGTTGACAAAATCAAGAATGTCATAAACTTCTTTGCTCTAAAATTAAAACGTGCCAGACCATACGCTGTTGAAACGGAAATTAGTATCCCTATCGTACTCACTCCTAATCCCAAAAAAATACTATTTCTTAAAGCAATAATAAAAGTCGCTCTTGTAGGGGATACTTTAAATAAAACTGATGAATAGTTCATCATCATTCTTTTAATGGGATGGTTAGGCCAGGATCCATAGAAAATTTCGGATGGAGTCGAAACGGAAGCACGGACCGCTAAGACAACTGGATACATTATCACAATTAAATAAAAGACTAAAATAATATATATTGGGATATTTTTGATAAAATCTTTAATATTTTGTGTGATAAGACTTTTGAATGGAACTTTTGCGCCAGTTTGAACTTCAACCTCATTTATATTCGACCAATTTAAAAAGATTGTGATGAACGTCACACTTGTAAAAATTAGTGAACTAATTCCAAAGAAAAGCGATAACCTAAGTAACCACCTTGTGTGATTTGGAATTTGAACATGAATCCATTCATATCCGCTAAGTCCTCCATCGTATGAGGGAAGATCATCTAAGGTTCGTATGCTTGCGTTAATCCAACCCGACATAATAACGAACAAGAAACTAACTATTGCGGAGACAATTAGGTAGATTTTCGAAGATATGAACCATTTTTTTTTAAAGATATATTGATAGATTATGAAAACAATTGTTGCAAGAAAACAAATTCCACCAACCATAAATAGTGATATATAGGAATTGAGCATTTTACCAATTTGTTCAAGGGAGGTAGTTTCATAAACTGGAGGTCCTGTTATAGATACCCATTGAGATCCAGTACTGTACTTGAATCGATTCCAGAGCACTGTTTGGAGTTCCCAAAATCCAATAATTGCAATAATTAATCCAAATAACAAAATTAATATTCCCAAATAATCAAAATTCTCCATCCTTTTTATTGATGATCTCATTTTTTCTCTCCCTCCCATAATTTCTCAGCTTGAATTAATCTCCTATACACTAAACTGAAAGAGATTAACATAATAAACACCGTAATACTTAATGCCGCGGATTGAGAATACTCATTGCGATCATGAAATCGATTATAGATGAATGTGACAAAAATATCATATACTTCCCCTTCAGGAAGACCATTTTGATTGTTTGAAAGCAAATACACTACATTAAACAGATTAAATGTCCAAATAATCCCTAAAAGTGATACAGTTAATAAAGTAGGCTTTAACAACGGCAATGTGATTTTCTTGAATTTATCCCATCTTGATAATCCGTCGATTTCAGCTGCTTCGTATAAATCTTTCGGAATTGATTGCAATGTAGCTAGGAAACTAAGCATCATAAAAGGAATCCCCAACCAGGAATTTATCAAAATTGCTGAAAACGTAATCATTGCAAATTCCGATCCAAAAATATTCACAATATCAGTGATCCAAAATGTTGAAGTGATGTTTTGAAAATCTATCACTTTATATCCAAAAAATCCACCACCCCCCATTCCCTGAATCAATTGTTGTAAAAATTTGTTCAACAAAAAGAATCCAAGAATTCCAATTCCTACCAACACAAAAGTAACTGAAGGACGAATTATACTATTCAATTTCTCGATTTTAAATAACTTGAAAATTCCCCAGACAATAAATCCTACAATTGCTAAAGATGCTATTAATACAAGTATATTAGCGGTTGTTACACTATAACTCGACACCGAAGGGGCTCCTAATACTCCTAAATCTGAATCAAAAACATAATATCTCCACATTAACGTTGAGACAAATGAGGGTATCGCCCAAGGCAGAATCATTAATGATCTAGCAATTCCCCTACCTTTGAATTCCCGGTTTAATACTACTGCTAATATTAAACCAAACACAACATGTATGAAAGTGCAAGTAAGAGTCCAGAAAAATGTATTAAATAATATACGCATGAATGCAATATCAGGTGCGGCAATAATTCTTCTATATACTTCAATTGGTAGATAATTAAATCCGTTTTCCCATCCATTACTGATCATTATTCCATTAAACCAAATAGTAACGAATCTAAAAATATAGTAAGTCAAAGGAGCTGTAACCAAACCGATAAGAAAGGCAATTACACCTCTTAAAATATTATTCTTTATTCGTCCTTTTTCAGTAAATTTACGATATACCAATCGAGAATATGCGATCATTATAATAGTGGTAACAAGAACAATCATTCCAGGTACAAGGAAGACTCCTCTTTTTGTAAGTAATCCGAGCTGGTATTCTTCAACAAAGAAGAAGTCATAAAGAGATGAAAATGATAAATTATTCCACATTTCTGTGATAAAATAAGTAAAATTAAATTCCGTTTCATTCGGATTTTTATAAAAACTAAGTACAATAGCAAATAACATCGGAATGAACACAAATAAGATTAATGAAATATATGCCGGAGCTAGAAAGAGGAACTCACGCAATCCAAATTTTTCGTAGTAAGGTTTTTCCTTCTTTACTTTTTTTCCGCGCTTTTTTCGTGAATTTAAAGTTGATATTTGGACTTCTGTCATTAATAGGTACCTCAAGAATTTTTGATATGCAAATGTAAAAAAAAAAAAATAAAGTTTGTTGTTTAGTTTTTCTTCTTTTTCAAGCTGACAAACACGACAACAACTACACCCAAAACTAAGGCACCTATTAATGCAGGAATAGTGAATCCAGGAATCTTAGGTGGTTCTGGTGGTGGAGCTTCTGGTGTTAATAGATCAATCCATTCTAATGTAGTATCAGTGATTAGTTCATCTAATGTTACTGTACCAGAGAGATATGGACCAATGTTATCCCCGAATGTACTTTCAAACTGACCATATAATGGATGAGGATCTAACAACTTAGCTGCTTTAGCTTGTTCATAGAAAGGCTCAATGTATTCGAAGGTAGGAGCTGCTATAACAGTTGCATTTAACATCACACTTTTTCGAGATGGTGCATGTGTATTTTCAATTGCAGAATAAGCTTGCATATTGTGAGAAGTTAACCATTGCATAAAGGTAACAGTAGCATTGTATTCTGCGGAATCCACTGTAAGATGGGATGACATTGCATAATATTGACCTCCAATTAACACACCACTCTCACCATCATTGGGCATTTGCATGAAACCTAGGTTGCTTGGACCATGCTCAGTTCCATTGAACTGTACGTGGTTTGTGATTAGATCAGTTACTTGCCATGGACCTGTAGCAATCATAGCAACTTCACCTCGACCGAAGTCACCAACAAAGTTAGCCCATCCTTGTTCCGCCCACGGAGGTGTATAATCACCATCAATTAAATCAAACAGTTCTGTTAAAGCAGTACGTGATGCTGTACTATTAATAGCAATGTTTGGAATTGTATAATTGAAATCTGTAAAGAATTCTGCACTTTTACCATAATAGTATGGTTGAACACTGAAGAAAGGTCCTGCTAAAGAGGTTGCATATGTCTCAGTTACACCATCTGCAACTGTTGCATTCAACAATGCTATATTTGTGTTAAATTCTGTCCAGTCCCATGCATCTTCTAAAGTTGGAAGTGTTATTGAAGCTTTTCCGAATAAGTCTTTGTTGTACATCATGATTTGGCTGTCAACTAATTGCGGCATTCCCCAGATTTCTCCTTTATAGGTCATTAAAGCAATGGAAGGTTCTAAGAAGTCCGAAAGGTTATCGAAATGGTCAGTAACGGGAAGAATTAGCCCGTCTTCGGCAAAATCAGGAATATTGTCTCGTCCAGCACGTACGATGTCTGGATCTTCTCCCGCGATAAATGCTTGTCTATAGGCATCTCCTATTCCAAAGAAATCTTGTGATTGAGCTACAACATCTATGTCAGGATATTCTTGCATGAACCAAGTAATTTTGTCAAACAGTACTGGTTCTTCTGCTGTTCCCTCAGTGTACCAGAATTTGATTATCACCGCTTCTGAAGCTTTTGGTGTTTCAGCCATTGCAGTATAAACAAAGGGCATACTAGCGGAAAACAGTAAAAGAAGTGACACAAGTAAAAAAGTTCGTTTTCTCATCATATTCACTTTAATAGTTAATTAATTGATTAACTATTGGATCGAGATTTACTAATCCAATTGTTAATACAACAGATCTGAGGATCAGAAGAATTTAAAGTACTTGTTTAAACATTGAAAGTCTCGAACTAATTAAGCTAGTAAAAACTTAGAAATCTTCATTCTAGCGAATAAAAAATCAATGTATTTAAGTCAAATTTCAAAAATCGGACAATAATTTCATATACAGTAACCAAATGTACTATTTGTGGGTTTTTTATGGGAAATTAGAGTAAAATAGGACACCTTCGAGAGACTGTTCTATTTATTATTAAAAAAAATAAAAAACTGAGATTAATTAAATCAGATTTACACAAGTTTTCTTGTATCTTTACTTATTTATCATTCGAATTGCACTTACAGCGTTATTCCAGCGTTTTAATTTTTGTTTTCTAACTTCTGGATCCATTTTTGGAATAAATTCAGTGTAGCCTAATTTCAATTGCTTTAGTTCTTCCTTATCCTTCCAGAATCCTACACCCAATCCAGCAAAAAATGCAGCTCCTGTTGCTGTCATATCCGCCTCTGGTGCTCTTTTTACAGTAATGTTAGCAAAATCCGCCATTGCTTGTAGTTGAATATCTGATTGACTTACCCCACCATCTACTTTAATGCTTTTAATTGAAGTCTTCGTATCTTGTTCTATTCCTTTTATAATATCATATACTCGCAACGCTAATCCCTCTAATACTGCTCGTGCCAGATGTTTTCGATGTGTTGTTAGGGATAATCCAAAAATTGCAGCCCGGGTACTGAAATCGAAGAAAGGAAACCGTATTCCTGCTGGGGTCGGAACAAAAATTACACCTTCTGTATCTTCAGTCTGAGCGGCGAAATCGTTCAATGCTTTGGGTGTATCTGATAACCCAATTCCCTCACCAAGCCAATCAATTAATGTACCGGCAGTAGCAACTTGACCCTCTAGTAAATATGTAGCTATACCTTCCATGTGCCAAGCAATTAAAGGATATAAACCACGTTTAGATAATTTTGGCTTGTTTCCAACTGTAAAATCTACAAAAATACCAGAACCTTGAGATACTTTCACATCTCCGGGTTCAAAACATTGTTGTCCGAAAAGTGCACACTGTTGATCTCCTCCAGCTCCATGAATCGGTATTTCTTCTCCAAATAATTTCTTATCCGTAACACCAAATAGTGCATTAGTTTCCATTACTTTAGGAAATCCTTCCATTGGTAATTTAAACATATTACAATAAATGGAATTCCATTCTAGATCAAATGGATTAAATAATCCTGTACTTGTAGCATTCGTGAAATCTGTGACATGTGCTTTCCCACCAGTTAAATTATATATAAACCACGTATCTAATGTACCAAAAATGATTTCTCCATTTTTAATTCGTTCTCGAAGTTCTGGACGCTTCTGAAGTAACCAATTCAACCTAACAGTCGCTTGGGCAGGTTCAAACTGGAACATTGATGTGGTCTTCATCATTACACTGTTACTTATAGAACCAACAAATTTAGCCATTCCTTTTAAAAATCGCCATTTGCCGCTTTTATTCATGGTTTCTGCAGTTTTTGCAGCCCGAATATCAGCCCAACTTATGAAATTTGTAACAGGTTTTCCCGATTTCTTTTCCCATAGACAAAAAGAACCTCTCTGGTTGCTAATTCCAATTGCTGCAACATCTTTTGTAGAATATCCTTGATCAAATACATTTTTAACTACACTCAATAATGCATTCCACAGTGCTTTTGGATCATCTTCAATTGCACCTTCTTCGGGATGTAATGGATTGGTTTTTTCATAATGACGGGCTATAATTTTAGCTTCCTTATCGAAAAGTATTGCTCGAATTCCAGTTGATCCTGAATCAATGCCTAATATATATTTTTTTTCAGACAACAAATTCACCTATAATGGTCTTAACACTAGGTAGTGATACTCTTGAATATTTAACAATTCTTGTAAGGTTAAGGTGCAAAAAAAGTAGAAGCGTATAATGTCGCCCTAGTTTGTTTTAAATTAATTTACAATTCAAGTATTTTTTTGATGTATTGCTTTCGAAGACCATCAATTCCAAAAAGCTCTTTAAAATAGAATTTTCCATCAACATGAATAACAGGTGTATAAACAGTGCAACCTTCTATGTCGCAGAATGTTTCGATGAATTCTTCATTGTGGAGCAATTTATCAACTACAACCTTGTCTTCTACCGACCATTCCTCGAATTTTATGTTTTGTTCCTTTAACCAACTTTTTAGATCAACACATTTGGAACAATGCTCTTTTGTTATGACACTGAATTTTTTCATAATTGTTTCATTCAAATTTAAAAAACATCTTAAGTATTCCTATTTACGAATTTATAATTGACCCATGTTTTTCCCTTTGAAAATTTGGTAATATCTCTTAACCACTTATCGCTCATTAACTGTTTTATATAAGATATCTCCGCAAATTCGTTTTTTTTTGATTTGACTAATATTTAAATGCTATTTAGAATGATTCAGCTTATGTCAGAAACAGTTGACCTAAATACATTAAACTATACAGCAGAGGGTTCTAAGGATATTGGAAAGGATATTTGTGTGTATGCGCTTTCTACGTGTGGTTTTTGCAGACGTGCCCTCCAATTTTTGCGGGATTCGGACTGCAAATTCAAATACATCTATGTAGATAAACTTCCATATGAAACAAAACAAGAACTTAAAGAACAATTACAGAATAAATACGAAAAACGCGTTGTGTTTCCCTATTGTGTTATAAACGAAAAGGATGTTCTTGTTGGATTTGTTGAAGAGGATTGGAAGCAGACTTTAGGACTTTAAAATATATAACCAACCCTTTCCTATTTCTAACTGATAATTATGACCACAAAGAAGTCAGTTACAGACGCGGAAAAATTCGCGACAATGGTAGCAAAAAAACAAGGATGGAAATTACATCCTGATGATAGTTTCTTAAAGATGCTCTATGAGGGATTATCAGTAAACTGGAATAGATATGGATACTACTCCTGCCCATGCCGGGATGCTTCAGGTAAGAAAGAAAACGATGAAGATATAATATGTCCGTGTAAATACTGTGTCCCTGATCAAAAACAGTATGGACATTGTTATTGTGGTTTATATATAACGAAAGAATTTGCAAGAAGTGCAAAAATTCCGGGTTACATTCCAGAACGACGTCCTGAGGATAAATCTTAGGAATATTCCATGAAATTGATGAGTTCCCATTCTACAATTTTTTTAACCTTTTTCCAAAGATAATAGAATACATCATCCCATAGTGTTTGAGAGATTTTGTCGATTTTATTCTTATTTATCTCAAAATCCTTCTCAATTCTATTTATTTTTCTACTTACCATCAATTCTAAGTTCGAATCTAAAATAGTATCAATTTTTTTAGTTATAAGTTTCAAATCTTGCCAGTTTACTGTAATAGAATCTATCGAATTTTCTAATTCATCTTTTAATATATACAACATGAAAATTGCGATATTCATTATCAATTTCAGTCGATCTTGAATGTGATTAAATTTTTTGGAACTATACTCTTTATAAAATTGACCATAAGCTAAATATTCTAAAGATTTTGCTAAGAAATGCCATAAAACAAGCAGATTATGATTAATACCAGTAGGTGGAATGAATGGGACTTGTTTTAAATACTCATAATCAAGACGAGTGGAGCGGACTGCACCTGCGTAAACAATTTTATACAGATACCAAGCAAATAAATTCGAATTTAGATAGCAGATTACGAATGGATAAAAATAATTAGGAAATTCTTCCTTGAGTTTTCTTGAAATATTGATTACAGTGTCAAAACTTATGAAATTTTGGGATTTAGGGGAAATACAAAAGGCTAACTTGTAATGAGGTTTTGGATTTTGTACGTGGGCGTTTGCTAACTGTCCAAGGATCACACCTCTTTCAAAGTTCATTATTTTCTTAGATTTATTCTTATTCCTTATCACACGATTAATGGGAAGTAGATAAAATTGTTTTAATTGTCTTCCTTCAAGACAAAGTATTCTATCTTCTAAATCATTTGTAAAAGGAGTTGCTATTTTTTGAATATTTAAACCTCGATGTGCCTTAACAAAATCTCCAAGCTTATGAGAGATTTTTTTTAACTTTTGAAGCAAAATATATTCATCCTCAGTCAAATCAAGAATCAAGGAATTTTCCCCTAGAACAATTTTTTTCTCTACCTTAATTTGCGAACCATTTTCATTCTGAGTGAAATAGTAATTTTCTCCAAAATTATTACTGGAAATTGTGATTACTTCCTCCAATTTCACTTCTTTAAATGCTTTACTTATATCAAAAAGTGCAACTAAATCAGGTAAAATATGATTTTTTAATTCTCTCCATCTTTTGCTATACATCAAGGATTTTGGGAGTATAAATCCAAGCTTACCTCCCTTCTTAACAAGAGATTCACACAATAAATAGAAAAATGCTGCAGAGTTATTGATTATGGATGGAAATAGTGTTCTAATCCGTCTTTGATTTTCTTCTGTCATTTTTGCATTATATGGTGGATTGCATAGAATCACATCAAATACTTGTTTTTTTTCAATGGGCTCTAAGAAATTTCTCTGTTCGATGTTGCATTCAAATTTTTCGAATAATTTTTCAACTTCTACATAAGAAATTGACTTTATAGTAAATAATGGGATTAAGGTCCATAATAGCAATCGATATTTGCATAACTTGACCAGTAGTGGATCAATTTCAAACCCAAATATGCAACT
>JAEOUK010000318.1 GCA_016839385.1 Promethearchaeota archaeon | reverse complement strand
TAATTCCTTTTCTAAATGATTTTCTCCATCCTTCTTTCTGGAGATTAATACTTTACCCTTCTCAGATTTCGCATTAAATGGAATTATGAAAGACTCATCTAAACGGATTTGTTCAAATGCTTTTAAATCATGTAAAACTAGATTTTTCCGCTTTGCTACCTCCAAGATTTTATTTCGTTTAATATAGGCTGGACCATTTTCTGGTCCTTGCATATAACATAAACCAAGTATTTTATTTATGGTAGTTCCAAAAAATGCTGCTATATCAAGAATCGACTCAAATTTTGGAATGGATTGTCCTGATTTAAGAGTATATCTGAATTTCCGTCGTAATGTGTGCTTATTGTATACTTTTGAATTCAAAGATCTTCCAAAATAAACGCGTTTAAGCATTGGGAAGATGTCTTCTATTTTTTTCAGTCGTTCATAATCAAATTCATGAGTATATTTGTTAATTACATTGTAAAGGCTTCGTTTTAGTTTTGTATTTTCATCAAAATTATAGGGGTTGTATTTCCACTTGATTTTTGAACTGATCTTTTTAAGAAATTCGTCAAATTCTTCCTTTGAACTAGTTTTAATGATATTATGGAGCTCGTTTTCATTTTTGGGATCTAGTGATTGGATATATTTGTTCCATTTTCGACGACGATAATTTTCCCCATAATCATGACTTAGAAGTTTTTTAAAAATTGTGCAAAAAAAACAGATTACAAGAACGAATCCTAAAATAACAATTCCAACTGCATATGGTTCCATTTGTATCCCTCAAAGAGTAAAAAATGATTGGATTTACCCTTTTTATAGATACTTATGAAACCATAAATAAGGGACTATTATAGGATTTTCGTCTTTTGATTTGTTGGTGTAGGTGTTTTAACCACTAAAAATTTAAAATTAGCATCACTTTCGTTAAAAAGTCTGTGAACAACTCCCTTTGGACTAAAAACTAAATCATCTTTTTGAATATCTTCTATTTCATCTCCAATTTCGACTTTACCTTTTCCTTCTAAACCAAAAAACGTAGCATCTACAGGTGTTATGTGTCTTTTCAAAGATTCTCCTGGTTGGAGTGTAATATGAACAAATGTCGCATGTTCGAATGAAAATAATCCTCTAACGGCTACTCCATGAGGATTTTCTTTAATATTAATGTCCTTTACCTTTGCGAGCTTCATAAATTTTAATATGATATAATAAGTTAAAATCCGTGCACGAACATGTAAGCTCCATTTTAGAATGAAAAATATATTTTTAAATAGGATAGATCTACTTTTTGCTATGATAAATGAAGCATTTATTTTGCATAATGTTGATATAGAGGAATTAATCGCAAGTTTTAAGTTGAAAATTCAACCAGATGCTGTTAAAAATTGTTCTGTTCATGGACATCTTGTACACATTTTTATTCTAGAACAATATTTCATGCGTATAGAGTCAAATCTTGCGGCAGTAGTTATTTTGGAACAAAAAGATGGAATTAATATTGAAGTCACTATTGCTGTTGCAGGAGGAGCACATGGTCTTCTTGAAATTACTTGGGGAGCTGAAGACAGGATGTTAAGGGATCTCGTACAATTTTTCCAAAAATATCAATAATGGAGTTTTATTTTTAAGTTTTTTAATAAATTCACCATTACCAAATCTAAATTAGGAAATTGTTTGGTATAATAGTTCAATTTTTTTGAAACTATCATATTTTGAACAATATTCAATTCAATATGGGGAGAAGTGCTCCATTTGGGGATAAGCATACTTCAATTCTTAAATAGTGGTCACCGACATATTTATCTTGGAATTATCCATTTTAACGTGAACAAAAAATGAACAAAAAACATCTAGCTTATATCGTCTTGGGTATGGTTTTGTTAGGAACCATTGCAACCCTTTCCATTTCTATGGTTGCTGCTCAAGATGGAGGTACCATTGAAATCGGTGGAGATCAAGCTAATCGCTTCCAAAATCAAGGTGAAATGACTTATCGATTTCAACATAGAACTCGCATCAGAATCAATAGTTCCCAAGACGTAACCTTGAATATGAATTGTGATGCTCTGGGCATTGGAGACAGAGGATTTTCATTAGACATAGAAACAGAACAAGAATACGAAATGAACATGACCTGCGTCAGAGATCAAGAACAATTAGGTATTCAAAACGGATCCACTATTCGAAATCAACACAGACATCAAGTTCGAAACAATTTTGCTATTCAGATCGAATGCAGTGAAGAGCAATTACATGCTCGAATCGGAATGGAAATGACTCGTGGAGAAGCAATCCGTGCAAGTTGGGCTTATTATGACGAAGCAGCAGAGGAATGGGTAGAAGTAGAATCTACATATGAGGACGGAATGTTAGTTGCAGAAACTGATCACTTCTCAATCTGGACAATCGTCGATGCCGGTAGCTTAATTGGTCTTTGGGTTGGAATTGGTGTAGGAGTAGTCGCTTTAGGTGCAATTGCAGCAATCTTGATCCGAAAGAAACGATTGTAAGAAATACCATAAATTATTTACTTTTTTTATTCTCTAATAGTCATCGAGGTAAATTTATTGAACACTCAAAAAAAAATCCTGAAATCTAGCTTAGTTTTTGTGTTTCTGATAGTTTTTTTAAGTAGCATCCAACTTGTGTTAGGGGGTCGTCCTGTCCAAGTTAACGGTTATATGAAGCAAGATCGAGTTTCAGGAGGAGAAGGGTGGGTAAATTATCAGTTTAACGGAGAGAATAAATTAAACATACAATCTACTGTTGATTTAGACGTCGATCTTCAAATAAATGCACAACTTAGATATCGAGATATTTCTTTTGATATTAATAACTCAGAACCTGTGTACCTAACGATCGATACTCAGGTATATTCCGAAGAATTTCAACAGATGCATATCAAACAGGCTCGATATAGATACAGGAATCGATGGGGATCCTATATTCATATCCAGTCAAATGTGACCATAGAAATGATGGAAATATCTGTCTCAAAGACACAACAACAGTCAGTGGGATCAGGTAGCAAATGGGCTCAATACGAATCCAATGAATGGATATTAGTAGAAAGTATTGAAACAGATGATTCCGTGAACACAACAGTTGTTTCTGCGCCAACAAACATATATTTGAGTGTTTTTACCCCATCATTTGATTATACTTGGATTATTGTGGTTGGATCGATTATTGGAGTTGTATTAGTATCTTTTACGATTTTGATGAGTAAAACAGAATATCGAGAGTTCATTCGCAACCGAATAATTAGACAACCCGTGAAATATACATTATCTATTGATGATGTTTTAGAAAATGAAAATCGATCTAAGATAATTGATCTAATCTTAGATAGTCCCGGAATTCATTTCAACGAATTATTGCGAGAAACTGAATTAAGTCCAGGAAATTTAGTTTGGCATCTAGATGTACTTGAAACCTATCATATTATCGGTAAAAAGAACGTTGGTCAATATCTGGTATATTTTCCATTATATGATTACAACCCAATGTCAAATATTGATATAACATTAGCAAAAAGCGATACAACGCTAAAAATACTTAATATTATTGAAGAAAATCCTGGGACTTATGGCAGTGAGATTGCTAATAAATTGGATTTAGATCATAAAACAGTTAAATATCACGTAGAAAAACTAAAAGAAATTAACTTAATTGAAGATAAAAAAGTAGGAAGAAAGAAATTATTGTATCCTCACTTAGGTATAAATAGTGAGTATAAATCTTCAAAAAATTAATTTTAATATTTACGATGCTACGTGCGCTAGATGAATTCCAAAGACAATTATAACTAGCAATAAACTTCTATGAATAAAGAACAGATATTTCCTTATATTTTTCGCTCTTTTCATTTTAGGTAGAATTAGCTTAATGAAAATACCAGTTAGGACATAAAACGCAAGAAACGATCCCGTTATAATGCCTAAAACGGCTTTCTCATTATCTTCAGGTAACATACCAAGACCGTGGATTCCTAATAGAATAATTGCTGTCCCTCCTGCTAAGTAATGAAGCCATTGAAGAGGTTTACGCACTACTTTAAAGAATTTCATATAAGAATCTTTGATTTTTGCATTACGTTCTTTTTCTTTATTAAGTTTCATAACTAATCGCATTATTTGAAAAAAAAAGACATATATCAGGCTAATTCCAAATAAACCGAATGCAGCAACCCCTAAATTCTTCGTTTTATCATCATCATCTTCTTCATCTTCTTCCGCTGTGCTTAATTTCATTAAAGATGCCGAAATCAATAAAAAAATACTGAAAACTACAATTATCTTGATATTTTTAGGGTTTAAAACCACTTTTTTCACTAGTTTCACCAGTTCGATGATCAATAACTCATATTCACTCTCTTCATCAATATAAATCTTCAGTTCCAAGATTTTCTAAATATTTACTTTAGTTTATTATATGAGTTCTCCTCTTTTGGAATGTTGGAATACAATAGACTTTTCCTGCCATCTTTCTTAATCACGACTAGGTCGACTTCCATTAATTTATCAACATGATATTTTACAGTTTTGTGGTTTAACTCCATACGAGAGGCAATTTTGCTCTGATGAATACCTGGATGATCCCCAATAATCTCGAAAATTTCCAAGGTAGTTTTACTTTTTACAAGATTATGATTAAATTCCGCAAAAGGATTCTTATCGATAAAAGGATAAAAAACGAGATAGTTTCCCACTCGTGCTTTTTTAATGATTTTGTAGGTTTCTAATATATCCAGATGCCAAGCTAAGTTAGAAGCGGAAGTCTCAGCTTGGCGGAATAACTCCTTGTAGTGTATTCCTGGATCATCAATTATGATATCTAAGATTCTATTTCGCATTTCGTTATCAAATACTTCTTCCATGGACAATGTGTGCGCCCCTTTATTAATATGCAGAACACGATTGAGTATATATTCTCTGTATTCTGTTTTACTCATCATTATTCCGAACGTACTAAGAACAAGAATTGCTATACTTGCAACAATAATTATCCACAGATAAGACGCAGGTTCTCCGAGGAATTTTAATATTCCAGCCATTCCTAATTTTGGGTCATGAAAAATAGTTGTTCCTCTTGCATATGTAAAATAAAGATAATATTCAAGATCATCTCCATCTAATTCCGAATATGTACTTGTGGTAACATTCTTCTTGATACCATCAACTAACGCATATTCTTTCCATGAAAAAAATCCTGTGAAATTATTTACATCATATCTAAAGGAATCTTCATCTTCGTCAAAACCTTCCTCTTCATCTTCTGTTTCTTCATCATGTTCATATTCATCAGATTCTGACTCTAATTCGGTTCTAAGGCTTAATTGAGTATCTCCTTGAATGTAAGGAAAATTATTTATTTCAAAGTCTATTTTGAGTTCAGTAGGTGAAAGAGTAGAGTTATTAATCTTTTCAAATTGTTCTGAAATATACAAATGAAGCGTAAAAACGCCATCTCCCGTTGAAACGTTCACATAATGAATTTTTATACCTAACTCATTTACATATTCAGTATGTTGTGGATACGTGAAGTTTTCAAGTATATATTCTTGAATAATAGTGTCATTTTCTTCATCAAATTTTCCATCACCATCATCCAAAAATTCAAAGATTTTGTCTATGTATATTTCAAGATCTAATTCAGATTCTTCAGAACTCATATCCTTCTTATAAGAGATCTGTAATTTTATGTAATCCGATAATTCTACTCTAAAGTCTATCTCATCTGAATTCTCTTCAGTTTGTTTTAATATTGATTCGAATTCAATCCTATCGGACTCAATATCAAAAGAAACTGAACGTTCATTTGCCTTTTCAAATTGATCATCAATAGAGTCATCATCATCGTCATCTCCATCGCCTGCATGAACAAAAGAACTTATACTGGTTAATAAAATGAATCCGAACGTCAAGATAAATAATATTTTTTGAATTTTTTTCATGCAGATTCATTCCAGTAGAGTTTTAAATAAAAATAAAAAAAGTATGTAATAGTTTTTAGGTATTTCTCCAATAAAAAAAAGGAAAAATTATCTTCGTTTACGAGCACCAACTATGATTAGTGCTACAGTTGCTACAGCAGCAACAGCTCCACCTGCAATCAACCCGACTGTTAACCAATTTGTGGGGCTTGCAGTTAACACTGCATATCCAAATTTTGGATCATGGTAAATATGATCTCCACGAGCATAGTTAAAGAAAATTCTATCTTCCTCAGGATCGTCATCATCACTTGCAATGGGCGTGTATAACACCGGCATTTCTACATCGTCAACTAATGCGAAATCAGCCCAGGTAAAGAATCCATTTTCACCCTTTATTTTAGTCTTAAAGCCCTGTTCCATTTCAGCCCATCCTTCATCTTCATCATGAGTTTTTTCTTCATATTCGTACTCATATTCGGATTCTAATTTCACATATAGAGCTAATTGAGATTCTGCTTCTAGATAATTGAAATTGGTGATTTCGATATCAGCCTTTGCTTCCATTGGAGTCACTAAGGATCCATTTACGATTTCAAATTCTTCTACTACATAAAGATGTAATTTAAACACATCATCAGCTGTGCTTATTACAAGATAGTGCAACGTATTGTTACTTGGTAGCATTTCTGTGGTGTATTCAATTGGTTTGAAGGAATTGAATTGATATTCTTGCACAAAATCATCTATATCATCTCCCTCATAGATTCCATTATCATTTAGATCTACGAATTCAATGATTTTTTTGAATTTCACACCAAACTCAAATTCGGATTCCTCCTCAATTTCTGAACCTTCTGATTCGGTTTCTACTTCGGAACTATAACCAATTTCAATTTCAACGTAATCAGATAATTGAACGTCTATTTCAAATTTGTTTTCGACATCTTTATTTTCAGAATAGGAATTTATTTCCACTTTATCACTTTCTACTTCAATTTCGATATTTCTTTCCTCTTCATGCTCGTAATCATCATCTACTTCGTCATGGTCATCATCATGTTCAGAATCATCACCTGATTGTGCGGCAACCATCCCAATAGAGGAAATAAATAAGAATCCAAGCAAAAGAAAAGTTAGAACTTTTAGTTTTTTGTTCATTTTGAATCACTAAGATGGATCAATCGGAGAACACTATATAAGCGGAATGGGACGATGTACCCCAATAAGCTATTCAATTTATACTTTAGAAGTAGATAATTGAGATGACGAATAAAAAATAAGCTACAGAAAATCTTACAATATAATCAAGGTTATGAATAAACGAAAATCTACAATTCTTAGGCTTTTGCATTGATGACAATAACGAGTATTAATACAACAATCGCTAAAAAAAATCCACTTACCATTGCCGCAGGTGAAATTCTCTTTCGTGGAAATTCATCAACGCTAGATTGAGATTGATAACTAGTTTGCTGACCTTGGAGATTTGCTAAATTTTTTTCTTCTTTTTTCTTTGCATTGTAATCAATTAAGGATATTTTCACCAATGCTTCCCAATCGCCAATCCACTCATGTTCTTTAGTCGAATCGCACCAATGTCCAATTCCATATTCAAGTCCACAATTTTCGCAAATGTTAATTTGATAGGTTGATAAATATTGCTTGAAACCATCTGATTTCATAAATGATATCAGAGGAATCTTTTTTGTATGTCTAGAAATTTCCTCGCGAATCTCTTTAATTTCTATATCGGACATTTAATTCAACCTAATGTATCATACATTGGAAAATTTCGAAAAAAATCTATTGTTGCGAAAATCAATTTATATTAGAAGAATGAAACTAGAATTGGAGTACAACTTTAGTAACTCCTTTATTGAACACTGAATATTGTTGGG
>JAEOUK010000726.1 GCA_016839385.1 Promethearchaeota archaeon | reverse complement strand
TTAACAAATGTAAAGTTTCCAACCCCATATTTTTCGGTATTTGTTTATCAGAACGTTCGTTGTCCCCAATCATCAACATTTCTTCAGGTCGGATTGAATAATGTTTTAATATGAATTTATAGATCTTACCCGTATCTTTTCGTAAACCAACCTGATTAGATATAAACAAGTCATTCCAACCGGAAATATTAAAGTTATCGAGAATTTTCCGGATTGTGTTTTCAGGCAAGAAGGTATCAGTGATGATGGCAATTTTCTTTCCGGTATTAATCGCATCATTAAATAACTTTAGAGATTCTTCTCGTGGTTGAAGAATATTGACTTCCACCTGTTCTTCTAAATCTTTTATCTTTTCCAGCTCTCTCTGACTAAGTCCTGTCAAGACGCCTAATTCGTTATAGATTTCATCTATATTTACATCGAACCCCTTCTTTTGACGAGCTTGATTTTCAGCTGACAAACGAAACTTTTTATATAGTTCACCTGGATCACCACCAATTCGATTGCTAACAATTACCTTGATGGATTCCGGATCGAGTAAAGGGCGAGTGATTAATGTATCGAAAAGGTCAAATCCAATGACCTTAATTGACTTTGAGGATGCGACCTTCTTGAAACTTTCGTAAGGTTTATGAAAATACTGTTCAAGCCGCCATGAAGACCAGCTGGGGAAATCAACGTCCTTGATTATTCCATGTTTCTTTGAGTTCTTCTGAATTAATAAACCAATTAGGCGTTCTAAAGCATGAGAAAGGGTTCCGTCTGATTGCCCCGACTCTTTCTGGAAATCATTTATGGTGATACCTGCATCAAACAAAGGTTTAAGCGCGTCTACTCTTGCCCAAAACATGGTGCCTACGGGAAAATCAAAGAAATTATGAGGAAGATTCTTAATGCCTAATTTTGTTCCCCACAACATAGCTAAGCCATGATTTGCGAGCCAAGTATGAGCGATATATGGAACACGGTGATAAGTCTGAGGATAGACAATTCCGAATCCCTTTGTTTCTTGTAATAAATTAAGAATTCTCTTTATCCTATCCTTGCTACCAAACAATGATTGGCACAAATATTCACGCCATCCTTTGGTTGCGCCCTTGTTATAAACGGATTTTTTACTATGTAAGTGGGCCACATAATCGTACGCTCGGATTTTTTCACCAAATGTACAAATAAATGGGGCAATATCCCGTCCTCGGTTAGGTACGATTTCTATAACAAGATTTTTCATGTTAGGAAGGTTTTTATATTCTTGAAAACAACCTTGATAAGCCTTCTTGGTGCAAACTGATATGAATAGATCATATTGATATGGCATGTTTTCTAAATAGCCAGTAAACTCTTTGATCAGATCCTCATAATAGATATGTAAATGAACAGCTATTTCACCCTTCGCGTCTTCAATTGGTTGGATTGAATCAATATTGATCAGTTCACTATGCTCTTCAAGTTTGAGAATCACATCAAACTTATTTTGTGGTGTGGTGATCCGATTCTCAGCTTCACCAAATCTTATATAATGTACCAGAGGATTGATTTTTTGATTTTTTACATCGCTGTTTGCTAATAAATAATACTTCGTGTCAAAAAAAGGTGAGGGATTTCTACCTTCCTTCCAACCAGCCCGTACGAAATGCCATAAAGGGTCTTTATCTGCTTTGCGGACTTCAGGATATGTTCTTAAATAATAACCAGCGTCAAAAAAGCCGCTCCGGGCAATAATATAATAATCATAAAGATCTCTAAGCATTTTTTAATCCCCTGAAAATTTCTGAGATTTTACGAAAAGGTCGTGTAAAACGCCAACTTTTACTGAGGGCATAAAATAAAATCTCCTGGTCTTTTTCACGCATTTGTTGTTCAAATTTTTGAATTTGATGATTATGTAACTGAAGTTGATGCTTTAATTTCTTGATTTGTTGATCAAGTTCTTTGATCTTGTTATTATTTATTCGCAACTGGTTTTTATAATCGCGTACGGCTTCAAAGTTAAACACATCGTTTTGCGCAGTTAACTTGGTGAAAGCCTTAGTATCAAAATTATAGTGCTTTTTTAGCTGTTGGGCTCGGCTTGGATCATTTATTGCTTTGAATAATAAATCCAAACCAAACAACTTAATAGCGGCATTTGTTCCTGTTTCTACTGACAACATCCCTAAAGCATATAAATGATCTGGATTCTGATCGTTGATATATTCATTGGCTTGGGGAAATATTTTTATTAGCTCATCTACGTCAGGGATATTTCTATATTGTTTTATCGCTTGCAAATATTCAAATGGCCATCGAATCCTAGTTTCAGGCCTGTCCCCACTGACATTTGCTTCTTGAGCGCGTACTCTAAAGAAGGTTAGCTTTTCCTGTATAACAAAAATTTCATGCTTAAAGCACAATTGAATCCATCTGTCAAAGTCTGGAAGTTGTGCCAAGCCCTTCACCAACTTTAAATCCGCTATGCAGTTTGCTCTTAGCAATAAACTTGGATGGCATAGGGCATTTCCATTATAAAAAAAATGATTTAACCATTCATATCTTGAACGATTAGGTTGATCAAAGACCTCATAGTAGAAATTATTTTTATCCGAAAAAGGGTTTCCCTCTTCATCAATAATTTGAACATGTGTAAAAACAGCTGCAATATCAGGAAATTTATCCATGATTTCAATCTGTTTTTCAAGCTTTGTAGGTTCCCAAGAATCATCAGAGTGATGGACGGCAATAAACTCACCGGGGATATTTTTGGGTGTAATTTGGAAGAAATTTCCAGCTTGATTAGTTTCATTTCGCATAGCATGGATTCGCGGGTCCTTGTAAGAATTTATGATCTCCCATGAATTATCCGTTGAGGCATCATCGTAAATTAATAATAAGAAATCTTTAAATGTTTGGTTTAACACACTTTCGATGGCAGTGCGAATATATTTTTCATGATTGTATGATGTTAAGGTAACAAGAACTCGTGGCATGATAAAATCCTTATTTATTTTTTGTAAATAGTTAGAAAACTTATAAAATAATATTTCTAGAATTAATTATTCTTATAGTGGTTCATTTTCATAGGGTTCTAATTCTGTGTTTTCCCTACCAATACAGCGATAATAGGGTGGGTCAACACAAAGAATTAAATCACCAATCCGATAACGAGGCAAAACTGGCGTGGATAGGATCATACTTCCGACTTCTCCCGGTACCATTTGATGGAGTTGTTTTATGCCCTTTTCTGTCTCTATCTCAAAAAACAAACTATCGTAAAACGGCACCCATGCCCTTTTATCATCAATTTGTGCGCCCATAAACCCTTCGGTTGCAGCATATAATTCTCGGATATCCGCAGCTTCTCCATAATATTCATGAATGATGGGTGCTCTGCGGGTGTTTATTCCTGGCATTCTTGAATGGTGCAATAATTGATATGTCCACAGGTCCTTTGGCATGATATTGTGCTTATCAACCAAGTATTCTGCAAAGTAGATCACATTTGGGACAACCCCAACCAAATATGTGACATTCTTTTCTTTTGCCTTCTGATAGGTTAACTCATGTCTTGCTTCCCAATCCTCTATAGATGAACCCCCTCCTAATTCATTGATCTCTTCCTGGGTTGGAGTAAATCTTGACTCCTTTGCTTTTTTCGATTCCTGATACATCTTAAAATAATGACCTGCAGAATATCCTACATCAAGTTCGCGATCACCAATAACAACTTTTTCCAAGTTAGAGCGATTCGCAGTATTTAAGGTATACCCTTCAAGAAACTCATATTGATTTTTTGACAGCATATAATTTGCCGTAGCACGCTCAGAAACCCTTGCGGTTTTTGCATGTGTAATCGTGATGGGAATATTCTTACTTGTGCCGGTTGTAGTCCCCCTAGAGCGACCGATTGCGATAGGTTCTTCACTTAATAATAGATGCGTATCTCCTTCTAAGACCTTATCAATGAGAGGTTTATAGTCCGCATAAGATTGAATAGGGAATGTATCAACATAATCATTATAAGATCCAATATTCGCACTATGATGTGCTTTTCCATAATCATTTTGACTGTAAACTTTTAATAGTTCTTCAAGAACATGTTCTTGAGCTTTTGCTGGATTCTCCAGTGAGCGGTGCCAGGGTTTTACGATTGGTTTCAATAGGATTTTTAATAAAATTTTGGTAACAGAATTCATGA
>JAEOUK010000317.1 GCA_016839385.1 Promethearchaeota archaeon | reverse complement strand
TTATTTAAATTGTTTTTTATCTGTTTATAGTCTTTATCGGATAAAAATAAACGCAATCTGACTCCCCAATGGTGGTCCATAGATGTGACATCGTCGAAACCTTGCACTTCTGAGCCTGTGCCAATTAATGCAGCTGAGTATCGTATCTCTGGATAATTTTTTTGTATCAGAGGTTTTACTATTTCGTAATAAAAGGCTTTAGCCAGATCGATTCCAGGAATAAAATGCATATTATATGACAATTTTAAGAGTAAAAAAAGATTAGGAGGTAAATTTCAAAGATAATTTTTCATTTCTTCTAACAATTCAGTTTTTTTCTCTGCTACGAACACATTTTTTGCTCTATTATTAGGATCAGTTTTGATTAATTGTTGTATTAAAGGATTTTTGTGAATATTTTTACTGATTTCTTTAATGGAATTTTCAATTCGCTCCACATTTTTAAAAACGAGATGAAACCATTCTTCATCGGTCAAATTGGACTCGCGATGAAAAACTAGACTTGTCATAAAACGATTCAAGTGACCTCGAGGTTCTGTAGAATCTGCTACTGAAAAAAGATAATTTGCAATAAAATTACTCTTATAGTAATGTATAAAGAAGTCACCAGATTCGTGTATATCCATAAGCCTTGTAATCTCAATTTCTGTTAAAGGTTGTGGACCTGTATTTTTGAGAGATCCTAAGATGATCTTTGGACCAAATCTTAAATCAAAGAAAGTTAGAATTAGATCATGCTTTAGACCGATCTTGTTCTGATCTCCATTACTCATTCTGTCTGTTCCGCTTCTTTTATTTTTACAAGGATCCTATAATATTATATCTTTTCTCTATAGAATATAAAAAATCAGAGAGGAATGGTTAATCCATTATTAAAATAATGACTTTTGGAGGAATGTGGAATTTATGGATCATAAAGAAACGGGGACATATTGGGATGAAAATGCAGAAGCTTGGACCAGACTGACTCGTATGGGGTATGATAAGTCTCGTATCCATCTAACATTCCCCGCATTTCTCAAGATGCTTCCTGACGTAAAAAATTTATGTGGATTAGATATTGGGTGCGGAGAAGGAAGTAATACCAGAGCAGTTCAGAAAATAGGAGCTAAAATGACAGGGATTGATATATCTGAGAAATTTATTCAATATGCAAGCGATTATGAAAAAGAAAATCCAATTGGAGTGAAATATCAAGTTTCTAGTGCGGTAGAACTACCATTCAAGAATAATTCTTTTGATTTTACCATGGGAACAATGAGCTTCATGGATATTCCAGAGTATAGTAAGGTGATTCAAGAAGCATTTCGTGTTACAAAACCAGGAGGATTTCTCCAATTTTCTTGCACTCACCCTTGTTTCGGGATAGGAACTGAATGGGTTTTTAATGAAGAAGGAAAAAGAAAAGGTAAGGTAATCAGAGGATATTTTGATAAAACCTATGGAGAGATTGAAGAATGGACTTTTAGTGCGAATCCGAATCGAGATAAAGAAAAACCGTTTAAAGTTCCTAGGTTTGATTATACATTAAGTGAGTGGCTTAACACTTGCCTAAGTACGGGTTGGATCTTAGAGGAGATTTGTGAGCCAAATCCAAGTGATGAACTACTTGAAAAAGATCCGAGTTTTTGGACTGAAAGAATAGTTGCACTCTTCATTATTTATCGCTGGAGAAAACCTAACTAAAAGAATTCTTTTTCATATTTCCTCCTACTCTCATAATTATCTCTGATCTAATTCCACATTTTTTTTTCGATACACAGTTAGGTTCTAATCGTCTAGAAGTCATATTCAACAATAAGATTATATGTGAATATCAGCCATTGATAGTTGAATATTTCATATACGCACCGTAATTGTGCTTATCAGCAGCTAGGGAACTATCTTGAGTATATTATCCGAGGAAGAATATCGTCTCTTATTCAGTGAAAGCCCGATAGGATTGATGATATTCAACGCAGAAGGTGTCTTAATTGAAGCAAATCACCGAGTCCGTAAACTGCTCGGAATTACAAAACCAACTCATTTTAGGCAAATAAATCTCTTTGATGACCCTTATATTCCAGATCAGTACAAGAATCAATTACTTCAAAATAAGGAAGTTCATTTTTCTTCAGAATATGATTTCGATAAAATTCTTAATCATAAAATATATCCAACGGCTCGTTCAGGAAAAATTTATTTAGATTTTCACATATACCCTTTTTCTTTACGAAAAAATAGTGTTATAAATGGATTTCTCACTCAAATTCTAGATTCTACCAAATATAGAGTTCTTAGTGAAGAATTACGGCATTTCCAGAATGAAACTCAAAATATGAAAGCAAAATTTCAAATATTTGAAATCTCGCAGTCAAAAAAAGACGAATCGGATGAGATTTTTCATTCTGTATGTGAAAAAAGTCCTGTGGGTATGATGGTTGTTCAAAATGGAGATGTAGTTTATTTAAATGACCGATTATGTGATATAATTGGATATAATCCCCAAGAAATTTATAAGTGGAAATTAGATGATGGATTAACTATTGTTCATCCGGATGAACGAGAAAAATTCCGAGAAAAATACTATCGGCAATTTGATCACAACAATGTGGTTATGAAAAATCAAGTTCGTGGAATAAAAAAGGATGGCACAATATTTTGGATGGAAGTCACTTCTCGGGAAATTAATTTTCGAAATAAGTTTGCTACATTACTAAATTATGTTGATATAACTGAAATCAAGAGAAAAGAACACACTTTGCGAGAAAGTGCAGAAAGTTATCGAATTCTTTTTAACAAATTTTCAGAACCACTTATTGTGCACTCCTTGGATAAAAATAATCAACCTAATAAGATCATGGATGTCAATGCTTTTGCGGCAGATATGTTGGGCTATGAGATAGATGAACTCATTGGAGTAAACCCAGTTCATTTATTCAAGAAAAATGAGAAAAAAAAACTAACTAATTTTTACTCTGAATTATCTAGCTCAAATCCACTTATACAAACAGTAATTGTTTCCAAGGAGGAGGAAGAAATTCCAGTAGAACTTCGTGCTACATTAATTCCTCTTCGGGGCAGAATTGTTGCAATGATCTACCTTCAAAATATTGCAGAAAGACTTCAAAAAGAAGCGGAATATCAACGTTCTGAAAAATTGGAATCAATTGGTACTCTTGCTGGAAATATTGCACACGATTTTAATAATCTTTTAACTAGCATCTTAGGAAATGTGAATCTAGCGAAAATGGAAAATGATGCAGATTTACTTAAAACACATTTAGTAGAAGCAGAAGATTCAATTCTTAAAGCAAAAAAACTGACAAACAAACTACTCTGTTTTGCTAAAGGAGGTGTACCACTTAAAGAACTGACAGATACATCAGAATTTGTTCGATATGCTGTAACAGAGAAGCTCTTAGGTTCTAATATAAATTATAAGGATGATGTAGATCCCCGTGTGTGGAATGCAGAAATTGATAAAGATCAGATAATCCAAATGCTCGAAAATATTGTAGAAAACGCTCAAGAAGCTTCAAAATATAAAGGCAAAAT
>JAEOUK010000316.1 GCA_016839385.1 Promethearchaeota archaeon | reverse complement strand
TAATCAACCAGAAGGATTTTCCTATGGGCGTCGATTCAAAGGTTTTGAACTAGAAGGTAAACGATATATTCATCCACTTGCTGCAGAAGTACCTGCTCAAGCTGAATTAGAAAAAGAGCAACCTAAAGTGCATACCGTTGTTCTAACTAGAGATTACGTGTCGGAAGGGGAAGGATCTGGATTAGTTCATACTGCTCCTGGTCACGGCCCGGAAGACTTTGAAGTGGGTACAATGAATAACATTCCTATCTTCAATCCAGTAGACTTATCAGGAAATTATACAGAAGAAGGTGGGTATTTTGAAGGTAAAAACGTTATTGATGCTAATGAAGAAATCATCGAAATTTTGGATAAAAAAGGCACTCTCTTGCACCAGGAAGAAATTGAACATGAATATGCTCATTGTTGGCGCTGTAATACAAAATTAGTGTATCGAGCTACTGAACAATGGTTTCTAAAAAGTTCTGCAGTTCGAGATCGGATGATAGAACTAAACAAAGACATTTATTGGATTCCGGATCAAGCGGGTCATGTACAGTTTGATTCTTGGTTGAATAATCTTCAAGATTGGTGCATATCTCGTCAAAGATATTGGGGAATACCTATACCAATTTGGGAGTGTACAAATGAAGAATGTAAACATATCGAAGTAATTGGAACTGCAGAGGAATTAAAAGAAAAGGCAGGAGATATTCCCGAAGATCTTCATAAACCGTGGATCGACAATGTAAAACTTCGGTGTGATAAATGCGAAAGTACAATGGAAAGGATCCCTGATGTATTAGATGTATGGTTTGATAGCGGATCTGTTGTTTGGGCTGCTCAGAAATTCTATGATGGATATGAACATTATGATACTTGGGAAAAATTGGATTTTATTCTCGAAGGTAAAGACCAAATTCGAGGTTGGTTCAATTCTCTTCTTGGATGTGCAACATTAACTTCAGATCGGCGAAATTATGATTCTGTTTATATGCATGGATGGACATTATCGCATGGAATTAAAATGTCAAAATCTTTAGGAAATTCGGTGGAACCAATTGATCTGATAGATGGAAACGTCGAAATCTTAACAGAAAAACAAAAAGAATTGCTAAGAGAGGAAGCAAAAGAACTTGAAGCTTCAAAATTCGATAAAACCAAAAAGCAAATGAAGAAAAAACGTATTTCCAATAGAAACAAGAAATTTATTAAAGATGATAAGCGCTGGTCAAATATCAAGGGAATAGAAACATTCCGATACTATTGCGTAAAAACTGCTGCACCAGGAAAAGATTTCAATTTTGATTACAAGGAATATACAGACACCTACAAGGTTCTAAACACTATGTGGAATTGTTACACCTTTGCTCAGGAAAAAATGCAATTGAACGAATTTGATCCTCTGAAACACAAGATTAAATGGACCAGTTTACCTCTAGAAGATAAATGGATGATTTCCAAGACAAATATAGTCATCAAAGAATTAACAAAAATTTTAGATGACTATGATCTACCAAAATTCCCTGAGAAATTGCAGGATTTCATCCTAAATGATGTATCTCGTTGGTATATTACTCTGATACGAGAAAAGGTAGAACCCAGAAATGATGATCCTCTAAAAATGCAAACATTAGCTGTACTTTGGTATGTATTGCATCGATTACTTCTACTGTTGTCACCATTAAATCCTATGATTGCTGAGGAAATTTATCAAAAAATGTTCAAGGATCATTTGAATAATTCAAAGAAATCGGTACATTTGGAGAAATGGCCTCGAATCGAACATAAGAAAATCGATACAGAAATAGATCAACAGATGGAACTCACTCGTCAAATAATTGATACAGTTCGTTCATTAAAAGCGGATAACAAAGTTAAATTGCGCTGGGTTACTAAAGGGCTAATAATAGTTCCAAAGAAAGAATTACCTGAGTTGCAATTAAAAGATCTTATCCAAAATATGTCAAATGTGAAAAGTGTAGAGATCCGGAACATGGAACCTACTGGGGATAATTACAAATCTGCTGATCATCCTTTGTGTAAATTAGTTTTAGACCTTAACGATTCAGAGGATTTACAAAGAGAACGAATCCTTAGAGATTTAATGCGAACATTGCAAAATCTGCGCAAGATGAATGATTTAAAAACTGGAGAACCCATTCACGTATTTCTGACAACAACAAGTACATTTGCATTAGACACCTTAAAGCAAAATAAACAAGAATTAGAATCTAAAATATCTGCAAAACCCCTTATTATTAATAATAAACACGAATCGGAAGAGGAAAGTTGGGTATATCATCGATTCTATTTCTGTTTGAATGATGGATGTTATGCAAGTATTCGTGGAAAACAAGCTGATAAAATCAAAGATGGGAAAGAATATACATGTGATTATTGTGATAAGCCTGTTCATCCTTCTAACTTAGGGGAGATTCACGTAAAGTTTAAACGGGTATAATTTAGAGATCTCTTTTTTCATTATATTTTTATTTTATATATTTCTTCTTGTCTTGGTCCCGTAACAAGTACTTTTCGCTCTTTAGTGATATACACATTTACCTCACTGCGTAATCCAATTCCTTCCTCCGGAATATAAATTCCAGGTTCTACAGAATGTAGCACAAACGGATTCAATGTCCTGGTATCTTTCGTTTCTAGTGAATCCAAATTAACAGCATTTCCATGAGTTTCTTGACCTATTGAATGTCCTAACCTATGGCTAAAATATTTTCCATATCCTTTTTGTTCCACAAACTTACGTGCAACCTTATCTACCTCCCATCCAGCACAAATTTGACCCGATTCAATTTTATCAGTTTCAAACTCAATACCAATATCACGCGCAGTTTTCACTATTTCCCAGATTTCTTGGATACGCGCAGGAATAGAAGGGCCAACAAATGCCATACGAGTGATATCGACATAAATAGAACCTTCTTCTTTAAATTTCGCCCAAGAATCGATAAGAACTAAATCCCCTTTTTTAATCTCAGAGCAATTATTTTTCATGGGTACATAGTGTGGATCAGCTGCGTGTTCATTAACCCCGACAATTGGACTCATATCAGTAGTCAATCCATTCTCCCGATACTTCTTTTGCATATAATGATGTATATCGTATTCTGTAACTATTTCATTTGCCTGAAGTTTTCTACCAATTTCATCGAAAGCATCCTTAGTAATTTCATGCATAATCGGACTCGCTTTTCGATGAGATTCAAATCTGTCTTCTGAAACCAATCCTTCGAATTCTTGGATTAATTCTTGTGCACTAATTACTTCTATTCCAAAGCTACGAATTAAATCAATGGTTCCCCCATCTACAATAGAAACATAGGGAACATCCCCCATCGGACTGTAATGCATTGCAACATTTTTGCATCCTTTGAGAATCAATTTCAAAGTTGCATGCAAATCCTCCCATTTTAACACAATATGTTTATCTCCAGGTAAGGAATCTAGAACATGCGGTTCAACAGGACTCACTATTTTATGAGGATTCCCCTCCGCAGGAATGTAATAGAACCAACGGCGTGTATAATGGGGATTTCCTATATCTAATATTCTATATGCTAAAATGTCTCGTCCATGAAAATCGTAAAGTAAATATCCATCCATTTCGTGATTTTGAATAGTATTTTGAATAGCTTGTAAATCCATGCATCAAAAAAAGAAATAGTAAGAAAAAAGGTTTAGGTTCTATTTTCTAGAACAAAATTCTCGTGGGAATTTAATTTGAGCTTGTGCAGCAGCTAATCTGGCTACGGGTATTCGGAATGGAGAGCAACTTACATAGTTTAAGTTTATTTTATGGCAGAACTCTACACTAGAAGGTTCTCCACCATGTTCACCACAGATTCCTACATCTAAATCTGGACGAGTTTCTCTTCCTTCCTTGATTGCCATTTTCATTAGCTTTCCTACTCCAATTTGATCAACGGCAGCAAATGGATTATTTGCTAAAATCCCTTTTTCTAAATAGAGTGGAATGAATTTACCCTCTGCATCATCTCGAGAGAATCCTAAGGTCATCTGTGTTAAATCATTGGTTCCGAACGAGAAGAATTCGGCTTCTTCTGCAATTTCACCAGCAGTTAGAGCTGCTCTTGGAATTTCAATCATGGTTCCGAATTTATAATGCAAATCCACACCTGATTCCTTGATGATTTTATCTGCAATTTTTTTCAATTCTTTTTTAACAGGCTTCAACTCGGAGATAAAACCGATCAGTGGGATCATAACTTCAGGAATTACTTCAATTCCTTCTTTCTTTAATTCAACAGCAGCTTCAAAGATTGCTTCTACTTGCATATCATTTATTTCTGGCCATGTTAAACCCAAACGGCAGCCACGTAATCCTAGCATTGGGTTAGATTCGTGTAATCCCGATACCAATTCAAGCATTTTTTCTTTTTCTTTCAGTTCTGCTTTTACATTCTCTCCAGCATTCAAACGATGTCGCAATAAAGCAACTTCGGTTGTAACTTCAGTGAAATTCGGTAAGAATTCATGAAGAGGAGGATCTAGCAAACGAATTATTACAGGTTTTCCATCCATTAACCGGAAAATTCCTTTGAAATCTTCTTTTTGCATAGGTTTGATCTTTTCTAATGCTTTCTTTCGTTCATCAGTGCTTTTCGACATAATCATTTCTCGAACAACTGGTAATCGTTCAGGAGCCATGAACATGTGTTCTGTTCGTGCCAATCCAATGCCTTCTGCACCGAATTTAACTGCATTTTTGGTATCTGGAATAGTTTCGGAATTTGCATACACACCAAGTTTTCGAATTTCATCTGCCATGGTTAGCAATTCATCAAATTCTCCGCTGATTTCTGGTTCCAAAAGAGGAGCCTCTCCTTTAACAACCTGACCGTTAGAACCATCAATAGTAATGACATCTCCTTCTTTAAACTCCTGTTCATTAACTCGGAAAAATTTTTTCTTCACGTCAATGAAAATTGCACTTGCACCACAAACTGCAGGTTTACCCATTCCTCGAGCTACAACTGCTGCATGTGATGTTTTTCCACCATGAACGGTTAAGACGCCTTCTGCTGCCATTAAACCATGGATGTCATCTGGTTTAGTCTCAGGACGAACTAAAATCACTTTTTTACCTTGATTTGTCCAAGTTTCTGCATCTTCTGGTTCAAATACGACTTGACCAGTAACTGCACCGGGGGAAGCATTGATACCAGTAGTCAAAAGTTCGTATTCTGCTTTATCATCAATGCGTTTAAACAACAATCCTGTTAATTTCTCAGCATCAATCCGCAGAATAGCTTCTTCCTTGGTGATCAATTCTTCATGCATCATATCCATAGCTATTTTGACCATAGAGAGAGCGGTACGCTTTCCAGTTCGGGTCTGGAGCAAATATAAATTGCCTTCTTGAACAGTAAATTCGATATCCTGCATATCTGTGTAGTGATTTTCTAATTTCTGCATAAGACCTGTGAGTTCTTCGAAAACTTTTGGAAATTCTTCCTCCATTTCATTAAATTTCTTCGGAGTTCGGATACCCGCTACAACATCCTCACCTTGAGCATTAGTCAAATACTCTCCCATATGATGTTTTTCACCCGTTGCTGGATCTCTAGTGAATGCAACACCAGTCAATGAGCTGTCTCCCATATTTCCAAACACCATTTGTTGTACATTGACTGCAGTTCCAAAATTAGGAATTCTATTGAATTTTCGATAGTAGACTGCTCGATCACTATTCCAAGAATCAAATACGGCTCGAATTGCTTTATATAATTGCTCTTTTGGATTGTCTGGAAAATCTTCTCCGATTTTCTCCTTGTAAAGGGCTTTATACTTCTTGATCAGCTCTTTCAAATGATCTATGTTCATATCCGTATCTTTTGCATCTTTTCCAATTTCTTCTTTTACACCGCTGAGAATATGTTCGAAATCATCATGATCGATACCCATTACAACGTCTCCAAACATTTGAATAAACCTTCGATATGCATCAAGTGCAAATCGCTCATTACCTGTTTTCTTGGAAAGCCCTTTTAGGTTTTCTTCCGTTAAACCAAGATTTAAGACTGTATCCATCATTCCTGGCATAGACATTGGAGCGCCGCTTCGGACGCTTACAAGAAGAGGATCATTTTTATCCCCAAACTTCTTTCCAGCTAGTTTCTCCAAGTTTTTCAATGCTTCTTCTATTTTTGGTGTGATTTCTTCCAAAAATTTCGGATTATTGAAAAATTCCAAGCAAGCTTGGCATGTGATAGTGAATCCTTGTGGGATGGGAAATCCCAATTTAGTCATTTCTGCCAAGTTTGCTCCTTTACCACCGAGTGTGTTCTTCAATTCCTTGGAACCCTCGGAAAACATATATACAAACTTTTCTTTTGCCATAAAAATCAGTTATTTGCGTTCCATTATTTTTCAGAAACTATGAGTGGGCAAATTAACCTTTGAAATAAAACTTTACCTAAGGAAATAAAAGAAAGAGTCATTCTCGTAGTTGATCATTATAGGTTTTAATAAGTAAAAATGTCAAATTTTCGACGTATAATACCCAAATATTATATGAGTATTAAAATTTAGGTAGTGTAAATTTAATAGAAACACTAATCAAGGATTTGTCGTCAAATGATCGCTCAACGATACCGGACGCATATGAAAATTGAGTGTCCTGCAATAAATCAATGTTTAACCACCGCAAAAACTACTGATAATATGTTCATTATAACTGGGGATATTGAACACAATGTAAATATCTATGACGAAAACCTGATGCAAGTTCAACAAATCCCATTTAATGGTTGGATCCGATGTTGTGATGTGTATGATATTGACAACAATGGAAATCACGAAATTGTAATCGGCTCAGGAGATAACTCTGTTCGGGTATTTAGATATGTTGATACAGGTTATGAAGAGTTATGGCGCTATGATTTTAACAATAAAGTCACCACAATTAGCGTAGGAGATATAAACTATGATGGACGAGCGGAAGTGATCGCGGGTGGATGGGATAATTCTCTTAAAGTATTCGATGGATTGACTGGAGTTTTACTTTGGGAGTTAGATTTCGACGATTGGGTCACTCTTGCGAAAGTATTAGATGTGAATCATGATGGATTATCTGAAGTAGTCGTTGGGTTGAAAAAAGGTCAATTAGGTGTCATAAATGGTATCACTGGAGAATGTTTGTGGGATTACCAATTTGAAAAAAGAATAAATTCTTGTGATTTAGTTCATCTTGCAAACAATGAGTTCCCCCATTTGTTAGTTGGTGGAGATGATAGTATCCTTTACATTTTTGATTATGATGGAAATCTCGTAAATCAAATGACAACACAAGACAGAATATTGTGTATTTCTCATGGTGATATTAATAAAGATAATTATAATGAAGTTTTCCTCACTCTTGCAGATAAGCGGTTGTATGTATATGAAAGTGAGGATACTGGAATGCCTGAAAACACATCCTTAAAATTACGATGGCGTGCGACACTTGGAAACGTAGGCACAGGATTAACCATTTCAAACTATTTCCAAGATAATATACCTCGAATTATAGTGACAGGATATACTAAAGATCTTCGTATATTGGAGGATTTTTTTTATGGGTCCGATGAACAGATGGAAAATAATAGACATTTATCCCCATCTTTAGCTAATCATGAAGATCGGTTACGGGAATTATTAGGTCCAGATGTGGATTTAGAATTTTATAATCATTCTGACGCTTTTTTTTTTCCAAAAAAGATTGAGAACTTAAACCAATTAATACCTTCCAATTTTGAATCAAAGTCGGAATCGTTCACTTTTATGAACCTTAAGGAAGCTTATGAGAATAAATATTTACTGGATCTTAAAATGGATCAAATTTACCAAGAATCCATAAGCAATTCCAAACCCATGGTGATTTTTCCACCGTACGTTACTGATTTATCTCAAATTTCTGAATATGCAGACCAAATTTCTGTTTCTACTGGTTTCAAGCCTCCTTCACAGGCTAAAATTACACCAATTCCCAAAGCAAAAGTCGAAACTGCTCCGATCTCATCTAAAGGTTTAGATCTTAAGGAAAAATTCATTCAACTTGTCAAATCTGCTGGATTAATCAGCTCTAAAGCAAAAATACAAGAATTGATGGAAGAGAATGGATTTTCTACTAAGCAATTTGAACAGACTTTTAAATTATTAAAAGATGAAGAAGGAATTTTAAAATACAGCCGATCTGCACCACGAGGTTATAGTATAGAGTCTTCTGAATCGAAAATTATTCAAGCAGAACTTCCAATAGAACCAGAAGGTCCAATTACCGTAGAAACAAAAACCTTTGAAGTAGAAAAACCATCGCGGCCTACTCCAACTCCTATCGAATCATATAGCTCTAATGATGCGTTTCTAAATCTTGTGAAAAATAATCAACCTGTGAGTTCTAAAGCAAAACTATTGGAGTTAGCAGAAACAATTAATCTTGATAAAAAAGCTGCCGATTCATTAATAGAAGAATTAAAAGAACTTGGATTGCTCCATTATTCTAAAAGCACTCCGCGAGGATGGTCTACAAATTAATTTATTCTTTCTTACTTTCTTCTTCTTGGATTTCTTCGTCTCTAGATTCCATCTGTCTCTTTAATAATCCAAAAGTTGCGTCGTAATACTCATCAACAAGAGCAATTTTTTGCATAATTAGCTTCATTCTTTTAACATCGTTTATACTCTCAATGTTCTCGTAAATTTCCAGAAGAATTTCACATAATCGTTCTACTGACCCAAAATCATGTTTATTGTATAATTCGACAGCGATTTCTTCTAAGTCCTTCGCTAATTTTTCTAGTAATTCCTTAAAATTTATTTCACTCTTGATTTCTTCAGAATTCACCAATAGAAATGTACACCTTTACAATTGTAGATTATAAAAAAAAAATAGTATAAAAAAATTGGGATAGATATGTTTATCGAGACTCTTGTGCATCTGAGGGTTTACCAGTTCCAGAGAGTTTGTATCGAATTTCAAATCTATCTCCAGCTTCGATCTTTTCAATCTTCCATTTCAAGACATCCGTGCCCTCTTCCTTGTTCACTTCAATTGGCTCTAAACTTAAACCACTGTATTCAAAGTTTTCTGGAACTTTATCCTCCATTTCGTAGTTTCGGAGGGCAAAATCCGATGTATTTACAACATACAAGCAAATTTCGTACTCTCCTTGTGCTGCAAGACCAATAATTTCTTTACCACGGATCAATCTCTTCCTTACGTGAATTACAGGAATTTCTATAACATCTGGTCTGACTTCGAGGTCTTGACCTGCAGGATAAGTATTTGCAGTATAAAGAACGTCTGATGAGTAAACTACTGTCTTGGCTGGTCTATCAGCAACAATTGGATAAGTAACGGTTATTGTATCTCCTGGTTTGAATGCTCCTAATGGTTTATCTTTCAAATCTGTAAGTTTTACAGTTACTCCATCGCTGTTGATGATAATTGATTCACTATCTACCTCAATTTCATCACCATTATAGCTAACCAACACATCCGCTGTCTCTGGAGGTCGGAATCCTTCTTGAATATTCTCGGTTAGAACCACTTCATTCAAATCTGCTCCACCAGTGTTCTCTACTTTCATGGTTACATTGAATGTAGATTCTCGGAAGGATGCAAGTTCTTCCACATCATACGATAGTTCACCCGCAATAGATGCAACCGCTAGTTCCACATCATTAATTTCCATAATTCCTTCGGTCGCGATTTGATGGTCTGAAATTACAAAGAATTGAACTTTCGTCTTAAAAACAGGTTCTTTGCCGGGTTCTGTATTATATTCCCAGATATTAGATTTCCATTTTGCATTCTCTGGTAATGGACTAACTTCTCCAGGATCAACATCTACGTATTTAGTAGATTCATCATTAATGTCATACACATCTGCGTTTACTAATCGAACTAGATATTCACTCTTATTCTCAAACACAAATTGACACTCATATTTGTCTGGAGTTTCATCAGTTTCCGAGAATCCAATATAGAATGCGTTATTAGTATAAGCATCGAATTTATCGATAGACAGACCACTTAAGGTTACAGGAGCATTGTATTTCACATAAATTTTCCCGGAACGAACTTTAGTGTCTTTATCCTCAACTTTGACCTCTAATTTGAGTTCTAATTTCTCTTCAGCTTTGGGTTTTAGTTCTTCAATTACCCATTTAATTCCTTTTCCTTCATCAAAATTTCCTTCATCAGTATTTCCGGCAGTAGATCTTTGAACTTTTGCGCGTTCAAATAAATCAGGGATAAGTTTGATTACTTCAACATTTTCCAGTTTCTCATCAGTTATGTTAGTCACTGTAATGCTGTAGAAAATTTCATTATC
>JAEOUK010000315.1 GCA_016839385.1 Promethearchaeota archaeon | reverse complement strand
GGAACTGCAAGGGCAATTACTGAATGTTAGTATTGGAGATTGGGTTAAAAAAGGAGATCTAATCGGTATTTTCTTGAAAATCAATCAATATGCACATATTCATTGGGATATTGGAGTTCCCTGCATGGAAAATGATTATCCACGACCTGAACATTTTTATGATACTGAAGGATACAGCAAAATGGTCGAATTAATCTCATATTTGAATACAACACACGGAGTGATCCTTCCAGAAGATGATCGAGGAGGATGTTATTTTTAATTTTACTCCCTCAACAAAAAATATAATATTAATTTTTCTTTACTAGAAATGCCCTATGCAAACTTTCCTTCCTTATTCTGATTTTCATAAGTCCTTATTCATTCTAGATTATCGGAGATTAGGAAAGCAACGAGTAGAAGCATTAACTCTAATCAATGTAATTCAAAACACAGAAACGGAAGGAGAAAAACCAAAGGGTTGGGTAAATCATCCTATTACTATCATGTGGACCCCATATTTGGATGCTTTGAAATTATATTGTAATCTAAGCATTCAAGAATGGATACGACGAGGCTATAACAATACAATTCCATTATTTGAAATAGATCTCAACAAGATTAATTATCCTGATTGGCTGGGATTTGAACCTTTCCATGCCTCTCACCGAGCGAATCTTCTTCGTAAGGATATGGATTATTATGCACAATTTGGATGGAACGATAATCCTGAAAGTCCCTACCTTTGGAGAGATTCAAACAAAAGGTGGTATTCGTACGATTCAAAAACAAAGAAAAGAATCTATCTTTCCAAAGATTTTGGAATGGATTAGAATTTGCTATTAGCTGAAAAATATTTTAAATCCCCAAGTTTTTATTATTCAGTTATACCCTAATATCTTTATACAAGCAAATAAGGGATTTGAATGAGTAAGTATGTAGTATACATTTCAAAATCAGGCAATACAAAAGTAATTGCAGAAAAAATTGCCGAAGTTGCTGGATGTGAAATACTCCCACTCAATTTGATTGACAAAAAGGGAAAAGGAACACCAGCGGAGAACACCAAAGAAGAAGCTTTATTCAATTCAGCACTTAAAAAATGTAAAAATGCGGACCTGATCTTTGTAGGAACTCCCGTCATTATGAAACAACCTCACTCAAAAATCGCAAAGTTCGTAAACACGGTAGAAGCAAAACGAATGGCATTCTTCATAACGTACGAGAACAATATGGGATTTACATTGAAGGAACTGAAAGATTCCGCTGAAATTCGTTCAATTAGAGTTCTTGGGTCTATTGAATATGGGGACTTGAAATCTGGCTCTATTTCGAAAATGTCTGAAAAGGATAAAATATCAGTTCTAAAAAAAGCTGAAAAACTGGCCAAAGACTGTTTACATAAAATAAGTTAACTCTATTCATTTTATATTCAACTAGTAATCCATTTTCAATGTCTTTTTTAATACCTACGATCAATTTGTTAATGGTTGATCAAAATGGAAGTACGTAAAACTTCACTAAAGAAACGCACGTTTATTTTTGCTTTCCCAAAATTTGGTGCATCCTTACTTCTAGGTATTGTAGGTTTTGCATTACTGAAACTTTATGCAGATGGATATGGAATAGATGAAACTCGTGTCACATATGCTACCACCTTAGGTTATATCGCAATTGCAATTTCTCAAGCATTTTTTGGTTGGGTGAGTGATGCATGGTATATTCCAAAAATAGGGCGAAGAAAACTGTGGATATTCATTCTGACTCCAGTTATGTTTATTTCATTCATTTGTTTATTCCTACCTACTCTATTTCTTGATAACCCCTCAGGAGATACGTTGTTTATTTGGTTGTTGGTATGGAATATCCTTTTTGAAATCAGTTATGCAGTTACAACTCCCTATCAAGCCTGGATGGCAGAACAATTTGATGTAAATGAGAGACCTAAAGTTTCTCAAATACAAAACATGTCAAGTCATATTGGAAACGGTCTTATGATCGTTTTTACCATGTTTGTAATACCTACATTCTCAGACGATGTAGCAGCTGATCCGACAAGTTTGCCCTTGAATTATTTACTATCTATCATATTTTTTGGAGCTTTCTTCCTTATTCTATTCTATTTAGCTGCGATTTACATGCCAGTGGAAAAACCTCCAGAAACGAAACCAAATCTTTGGAGAAATTTGAAAATTATTCTCAAAAACAAAAATTTCATGCTTGTTCAATTAATGCAAGGACTTGCCAGCTTAGGATGGATTACAATTACAACCATCATGTTGAAATATGTCACGAATGTTTTAGGTCTTACAGGGATGATCAATATAATAGTTTCTGCATCCCTTCTGGTTGGGATTTTACTTGCTCTGTAT
>JAEOUK010000009.1 GCA_016839385.1 Promethearchaeota archaeon | reverse complement strand
GGAATTCTGGGTTCATTATAATAGAACGAACTGAATAACCAGAATAACCATCCTTCATTATTTTTTCAATTGAAATTGTCATTGTTTATTCCTCTTATTTTATTGATTATTTTCTTCTTCTGAAGGAAATTGAACTTTAATAGGTTGAATTTTTTCTAATAATTTTTCTTTTTCAACCCAAGGTTTAATGTAACCCATATGAACTATTTTTTTCATCCACTGTAGAGCATTAGTTAATGAAGTAACATCTGGAACCTCAAAAAGATCCCATATTCTATCAGTCAATCGTATAAGAGACATATATTCAATTAACTCTCCTCTAGTCAATGCCCCTTGCAAATCTGTATTATATGCACAGACAGCGATAGGAAGATCCTCTACTTCCTCATCCCAAACGATTTTTTCCCAGAAGAAGTTACGTTCGTGTTTAATCATCTCTTCTTTTGTTGCGTCAATAAGATAAATAATACCTTCAAAAGGGACAAACTGTTTAGGTTTGAATTTTAGCTTTTCACTGTATGGAAGTTCAGTCAAACAGCTGTCAATGATAAATTCATTTAGGGAGGTGTTAGAACGCATAAGCAAAACACGATTTCGTGTTGCAGGAAGATTGTTTCCCATAACCAAAATCGATGTTTCTGGATAACCAAGCTTTCTACGAATTGTCATGAATGTTCGTTGGATGAAATTAGTCATTGGGCGTCGCTAAAGAATTTGGAGCGTAAATGTTTAAATGTTTTATGAATCTGAAGGAAAAAGTTTTTGATACTATTTTCTCTTCTAATCCTAATGAAACGAGACATTCTAAACATTGTAGTAGCTGGAATTAAATGGGGAGAAAAATGGCTATTGATCAATCGTAGAAAAGGAGATTATCAGAATAAATGGGCTTTAGTTGGGGGGAAATTGGAAAAAAATGAAGAATTAAAAGATGCAATACTACGAGAAATATCTGAAGAAACGGGTTTAGATGTTAAATGGGAGGGAATTAAAGGATTATTAAATGAAAGATTAATCGAGGTAGACAAAGATAACATCAGGCATTTCATCATTATTGTTTGTCTCGTAAGTACAGAGGATGGAGAATTAGCGATTACAGATGAAGGGGAGTTAAAATGGTTCACTATTGAGGACATTAAATCAAGGAAAAATCAAATTATTCCTTCAGACTATTATATGGTCTCAGAACTTTTACTTAAAGAAAGCAAAATAAAAGTTGTTGAAATTGAAATGACACAAAGGGAAGGAGAGCTGAATCTTACTAAAATCCATGAATATTGATATCTAGAGCTAGCACAAAACTTCCTTTATTTTATCTAAACTAATTTTTGCTCCACTAATAATTAAAACCACATTCTTACCTTCGAATTTATCTCTATTCTTCAGATATGAAGCAACAGTCAAAGCTGCAGCTCCTTCTATTAACATATGATGATGTTGAAGTATTAGTTTGATTGCTTCTTTAATTTCTAGTTCCGATACAAGGATGAAATCATCAACAAATTGTTGGCAATAATTAAAAGTTATCGAGTTTTCTTCAATTCCACCCGCTGTTCCATCTGATATTGTGTCTAAAGATTTTAAGTCAACAATTTGGCCCATTTTTATAGATTCATACATGACGTGAGAATTTATAGGTTGGCATCCTATCACCTTTATTTTCGCGTTAATAGATTTGAGATAGCCAGCAATTCCAGATATGAGACCCCCTCCACCTACAGGAACAAGAACAATATCTACATCTGGTAATTGATCTATAAGTTCTAATCCAATTGTAGCTTGACCAGCAACAATATGGGGATCGTTGTATGGAGATACATAGACTAATCCTTTTTCGTTTGCTATTCCTCTAGCATATTTTTCTGCTACTACACAATCATCACCATAAAACTCTAGGTTGGTTCGATATCCTCTGAGTGCATCAACTTTAGCTTTGGAAGCATAATTTGGGAGATAAATCGTTCCAGTAATACCTAGTTTATCTGTAATAAATGCAAAAGCTGCAGCATGATTTCCAGAAGATGAAGTTATTACACCTTGTTTTCTGTCTTCTAACGGAATGGACAGTATTTTGTTTACAGCTCCACGAATCTTAAAAGAATTTGTTAGTTGTAAATTTTCTAATTTCAAGTAAACATTAGTTGAGCTGTCTTTACTAAGAAATTTTGAATACTCTAGTGGTGTTACCCTTACATAATCACGAATTCTTTTTTCGGCTTCATTTGCTTCCTTAATGAAATCCATAATATCACCTATATCTGAATGAATTATTCTTTCTCAAATATTAAATTCTTTAGTAAGGAAAAAGCATCAGATAAAATTAAGAAGTCTAATTCCCTAAGAATCAATAATGTCACCCAAATCCAGAGACAAGTTTAAATCAAAGATTATTTTACTTGGAACAGGAACACCAAATGCTGAACCGAACAGATCTGGAACAGCGATTGCCATCATTGTTAATGATGTTCCTTATATTATTGATTTTGGACCAGGTATTATTCGTAGAGCGAATTCGGCAGGAATAGCAATCAAAGATTTAGAGACAGCATTTCTTACTCATCTACATTCAGATCACACTGTTGGTTATCCTGACCTTATTTTTACACCCTGGGTATTGGGAAGGGAGAAACCACTTACTGTTTTTGGTCCTCCCGGCACAGAATTAATGACTGAAAAGATACTTGAAGCATATCAAGAGGATATAGACCAGAGAATCAATGGTTTAGAACCAATAAATGAAATTGGTTACAAAGTTGAGGTAAATGAGATTGAAGCAGGAGTAATTTATGAGAATGATGATATCAGAGTTGAAGCTTTTCCAGTTAACCATGGTTCTTGGAAAGCTTTTGGCTACAAATTCTTTACACCTGATAGAATAATTGTTATTTCAGGGGATACCGCGCCTTTTGATGAAATGATAGAAGTTTACAAAGATTGTGATGTTCTTATTCATGAAGTATATTCAGTTGATGGACTTAAAAATCGTCCAAAGGAATGGCAAGATTATCATGTTGATGTTCATACTTCGTCACATGAACTTGCTGAGATTGCTTCAATTATCAAACCTAAATTACTTATTCTATATCACCAATTGCTATGGGGAGTAAAAGAAAAAGACCTTCTAAATGAGATAAAGGAAAAATTTTATGGAAAAGTAGTTTCAGGAAAGGATTTACAAATTTTTTAGTGAGTTTATATGAAATATGCTGAAGATATAACGAAATTGATTGGTAATACTCCACTTCTTAGACTTAAACGTCTATTTCCCAATCAAGCAATTTTTGGAAAGTGTGAATTTTTGAATCCTTTGAGTGTAAAAGATAGACCAGTTCTACAAATCTTTAATGATGCAGAAGAGCAAGGAAAAATAAAATCAGGAGATACTGTTATTGAATGCACAAGTGGAAATACAGGAATGGCAGTTTCCATGATAGCTGCAATTAAAGGATATAGAGCAATACTAGTTAT
>JAEOUK010000059.1 GCA_016839385.1 Promethearchaeota archaeon | reverse complement strand
CTCGGCACGATCTGTAAATCGAGGACTATTATCAATTCCCGATTCATAAGAATGTTTCCATACAAATAATCCATTTTTGCGCCGATTTTCATAAATAAATCTATGGAAGCGGGATAAACGAGGGTATAATTGCTCAAGAAGCTCATAATCATCATCCATGTCTGCAGCTTCCAATAATGCCCAAGTAAGAAGGGGGGGATTCGTAATTTCGTAATAGGGTTTTTTTCCAAACCTAACCATTTGAGGACACTGACCATCTTCGGATTGTAATTCCAGGAACACGCGTAAAATTTCTCGTGCTATTTTTGGATCCCAGACTCTCCATATACCGCTCATAAAGGCCGAATCCCATAGATAAGGGTGCCCATAAGGTCCACCTGGTATTGCAAATACCGATTTTATTTTGCCAAATGGATGGATTAAGTTTGCATCCAAGATGTCGTAAATCTTGTCAAAAGATTGAACTAATATACGGGTTTCTTCAACATTCTCTCCATTGATAATAGATAATTTAGGGCGTTTAAAGGCTTTGGCAAAGGGTTTTGGCAGGGTAGATGTTTTTTTAGAAATGATAATAGAGAGAAATCCAATTGCATTGATAATAATGAGTTCAAAGAATAGCAGAAGTACTTTAATTCCCGTATTTTCTGGTATCCAAGTGTACTGCATGAGGTAAACAAATAATGTAATACTAATGCCTGTACATGCAAGCCCCACTAAAAATGGGAGATAATTAAATAAGCGTATAAGCGTGAATCCTCGGGATTCCTTTAGTTTTGCCAGAAGTTGATTTCTGAAATACTCTTGTGTTTTTTGTATCATTAATCGAATTATACCAATGAAGATACCAATTACGATACTGATGATGAGAATTAAACCCAAGTTTTGCATACTTGTGCAATAAGGTTTCATGAAAAAAAATGTATCTGAAATGATAGCAGCGATAGTCGTTAGATTTAATGGGTGACAAATCGATAATTGATTATGTTTCTTTTTAAAAAAAGAGTTAAGGATATCTTTGAACCCTTTAAAGGAGTTCCAATGATATTATCCGCACAAAACGTGAATTATTTTGGACAAGAGAGCAAAGGATTGGGACAAGTTAGAGGGAATGGGAGTCTCATTCTTACAGATTCTGAGTTATATTTTGAAATGTGGGCACCCAAACGTGTTCTTCGAATTCCAAGGCATATGATAAAATCTGTAGAAAACCCTCCCCCAAAATGGCATCTTAAAAAAAGTATGAGTCGGCCTTTGCTAAAAATTTACTTCACAAATGACCAAGGACTTGAGGATTCCGCTGCTTGGTTAGTTCCTCATTTGGAGAACTGGATGCAAAAATTAAGTGGTTTTTAATAAAACCATTTTCTTTCATTACTTTGTCTTATTTCCTTTTAATCGTAGCAAAGCCCTACTTTTATCACGTATTGCGGCAGCAAGCTGAACAGTTTCCGAGACAGTCGCCGATAGAGGTATATGGAATAATTCGAGAGAATCACGAATAAGATCATATTTCTCAATATAAGGTACAAAGCACACTAGAGGTTTTGTAGGATATCTACGAGCAGTAATGGCTATCCTTCTTCCAACTTGCACGCTAATTTGTGGTGGATATGGAACTACAATGCATAACACAATTTCGACTTTGTCTAATTGCATTAAGTAATCTAATACGCCAATAATATCTGCATCCGTTCCTGCTCCCGTAATATCAATAGGATTACTAAATCCTCCAATATCTGAAACAGTTGAACTTACTCTGGCACGCATTTCTTTTTTTTCTTCTTCAGTAAATTGTACCAATTCTAAATTATAATTATGAAGAAGATCAGAACATACTACTCCGTGTCCTCCAGAAACGCTGAGTATCGCCACCTTCCCTTTCAAAGTCCTATCTAATTTGATGGGACGCTTGGAAGATGCAAGAACGGAATAGGTTTTTACATAATTCAATACTTCCGATTCAGTAAGTGGTTGCAGAATACCGTATTGTTTGAAAGCTGAACGAGCTACTTCAAAATTCGTAGCGATACTGGCAGTATGTGATTGAATTGCTGTTTTACTTGCTTCAGTAGTCCCTCCAGAGTATATAACGATATCTTTCTTTGTTTTCTTAGAAGCTTCTAAGAATTTTCGTCCCTCACCTGGATCAAAACCTTCTAAATAAAATGATATCACATCGGTTTCTTTGTCGTTAGCATAATAATCCAGTAGATGAACTTCATTAATGACTGCTTTATTCCCAATGGAGACAGCGGATGAAACTCCAATTTCACGTGATTCAAATGCGAGGAAAAACTGGTCAAGTAATATTCCTCCTGATTGACTAACGATTGCTACGTTTCCGCGTGGAGGAAAAACCAATTTCTCTGATTGGAGGAAAATTGAATCGATATATGGTGGATGGAATACTCCAACGCAATTGGGTCCAATTAGTGGTATATTATTATCATAACATAATTCCGTTATTTGATCTTGAAGTTGTTTTCCTTCTCGAGAGCCAGTTTCTGCAAAACCTCCGCTTATTAGAATTAATCCTTTTACACCCTTATAGATGCATTCTTCAATAGCATAAACAGCAATACTTGGTTTAACCGCTATAACAGCTACATCTGGTGTTTCAGGCAGGTCTTTTATTTCTCGGTAAATCTTTTGTCCTTCAAGCTCCCCTCCTCTAGGATTGACCGCATAGCACCGATCACCCAAATCCATTTCGAAAACATTCTTTAGAAAAGTTGTTGTTCCCGGATTGACGTAATTTTTGGTGGAGATTCCTATAACTGCCATAGATTTTGGGTAAAAAATTGGTTCTAGATCGAATTTTACACCTAACTCTTTCTCTAAGAATTCTTTTTTACCGGAAGATTTTGTCTTACCCATTCTAGATCTGAATGAAATTTGGATTGAAATCAGTTAAAATTTTGCCTTGAAATCTCATGGAACCTCATGAAATTCGTAAGAAGTGTGAAATCATCAGAAAAACAGTAGGTTTTAAAGAAAGCTATTTACGATGACTTGGGTCAATAGTACGTATATAACCGAATGTGACCTATTATGGATGATGAAAAGTTAAACGAATCTTTAATTTTATGGTGGAATAGCGATGCTGGGTCATTTGATCCTACCGATGCAAAAACTGACGGGATCTTCTTAGAACGCAATGATGAAAACAAATTATGGCTATTTAGTTATACACCAGGGACTGGATTAATTGCTCGTAGAACGGCGTTACGAAGAGCCAATGAAATTTCCAAAGTCGGGTACGTGCATCCTATGTCGAAAAAACGAACAGGGATTGAATATGAGCTGAAGGAATTAGAAGATCCCTATGCAAATTTGCCTGATAGCATTAAAAAAGCACAACGTGAATGGTATTCCCACAAGGAAGAAGAATAACTATATTTACTTTTATTTTCAATTCTCCTCATAATACCGGTCAATCTCACTACCCAAGAGAACCCCTTGTTTTTTCAACCGTTCTTGTAATTTTGGGGAGAGTCTAGAACTAATTCCTTCATATTTGTCAATTGCCCGTCCAGGAGAACCTGAATAATACTTTTTACCCTCTTTACTTTTCCAATCTTTTATT
>JAEOUK010000314.1 GCA_016839385.1 Promethearchaeota archaeon | reverse complement strand
GTGGTCGGTTGATTTGCTCTACGCGCGGAGGATTATTATACTTGTATTTGATTTGTTTTTTGAATTTATCCCAAGAATATTTGTAGATATTTCGAGTATCTCGTCCTTCTAAGGTTCGAGAATATCCCATCTTTTTGATAACTTCTTTATATTTATTTTTGATAAATTCCAGTTGTTTTTCATCTGATAAACCATTCATATCTCCATTGAAGATTGAATTTTCCTCCATAGAGGGTAATTGTCCTGAGGTTATCAACAAAAATTTTGGTGGAATGGTATTATCAACACCAAAATTTTTCATAATTCCTCCAGTGGATTTCACTATATTATAATATTTAATGATTTGTGCAACCTCTGCCTCCCCCACTATAGTTTTACCAAAATAGGCTTTCAGCTCGATAAAACAGGAAAAAGGGCCTTTAATTGCTAGAATATCGGGAGTTGTTCCGTTTAATTGAGGTTGTTCGGTTACTTTATATCCAATTGAATTTAAATAAGTGTTCAATATTCCAGTCAACGCTACTTCTCGTTGACATCGTGCTTGATCAGGGGATTGTCCCCCAAGTTGATAGATTAAATTCCATATATTTTCTTGATTACCGGCCCAAGTAGTATCATTCTCAGATACTAGTATCTTAATTGGTTTATTATTCCTAAAAAATTGAAGTGCATTATTAGAGCCTACCTTCCCTTTTTGGTAAACTAATCCTGTAGGGGTGCTCCATTTATTCATCAGTTTTAGAGGGCGTTTAGTTTTACTAATCGGCTGAAAATCTATGTCGCAAGTCTCGCCCGTCATCATTTGTAGTCATTTTTATTGATTATTCATGTAAGTAATGCGCGGTATGCTACATAAACTTTGGTTAGATAAAATTCCGAACCATGCATTTTGACTGAAGCTGGAAAAAACTAAATAACTTGCAGATAATCCTCTCATAATGGCTTTACAATTCATCCCACAACTTGTTATTTTAGGATTATTCATTTTAATGACTGTCATCTTTTCTTTGAAAAAACTAGACTTAGGTGCATATTCAATTATTCTAGCATTCGTTGCTGTTGTTTTTACGTTATTATGGGAGAGATATATCAATGGAGTTCCAAGAGAAATTCTTAACGAGGAAGATTTCTTTGGAAAGATCAATTATCAAGTTATTCTCTATTTGATTTTCATGGAGATAGTTATTTTTGCACTTAAAGAACAAAGAATTTTCCAATGGCTTTCGCTAAAGATAATTCGTGCAACTAAAGGGAATCCTCGCCAATTTTTTTATTTTATGAATATCGTGACTGCAATCCTCTCAGGTTTCATGGAAGATGTTTCTCTCGCAGTAATAATAGTCCCGTTGGTAATCCGAACATGTCGAGTTTTGGAAATTGAAGCTAAGCCATTCATTATTGGAATATCTTTTTCAATTATATTAGGAAATCTTCTAAGTCCGTTTGCAGCTGGATCAAATATAATCATTGCAGACGCATTCGATTTGAATATTGTGTGGTTTCTGACATTTTTTACTGGACTTTTTATTATTATGGAAACAATTGTGTTAATTTTTATTGATTTTACGATGATACGAAAGCAATCTCCTCCAAGCGATCGTCAAAAAACTATTTTGCTTGAAATTATGAATCCTGATCTATTAATTTCGGAACGATCTAAATTTATTCGATATTTAATATATTTCGGGTTAATCATATCAGGATTGATACTCTCATTTTATTTCCCTGCATACTTAGTGGTGATGATTGCAAGTGTGTTTTTATGCTTAATCGAAAGAACAAAGCATTCACTTTCCGATTATTTCGATGATGTGGATTGGAAATTGATATTATTCCTAGTTTCTATCTTTCTCATGATAGGATGTATGGATATTAATGGTACTATCAGTACAGTTAATGATTTCATAAATAATATAACCAGTGAGAATCTCTTCCTGACAATCATAATTATTTTGGCAGTTTCAAGCATCATTTCTTCTTTTATTTCCAAATCTCTAATGGCAATCACCTTTTCTTTAGTTCTAATCCGCCTTTTTGTGGATTTCATTCCAGGAAATCCGTCACTAGATCAAAGTCTTCAGATAATGACGTTAATTATTGGAGTTGCATTGGGAGGAAATCTAATTCCACCTGCTGCGACACAGCTATTAAAAACAATTGAAATTGCTGAAGAAAACTATGTAAAAGGTTTCACTTTTCGTTACTTCACAAAATTCACTGCATTATTCTCGGGGATTTCCATCGTCCTCGGATTAGGATACATCTCGGTCATCATGGTGATTTTTTAAGAATAATCCATTTGATTATTCAATAACTCTTTCAGATAAAGAATCAGAGGTTCAAGTATACCATTCAAATCCGAATCTATCAACAGCTTTTGTACTTCATCGTAATACATAGTTGGAGGAATTTTTCCGACAATCTCCCAAAGTTTTTGAAAATCAGATTCTCCTAAATGCACCATACCACTGTATGGAACGTCATCTTCTGTTCCTATACTAGATATCGAAATATAACCTTCTTTATTGAGAACAACATCCCATTTTCCCTTAAGACGATCATCTTTAATATTAATCATGAAACATCGTGTGTTCTCAGACATAATTTAGACCCTAAGAAAAGATAGTTTTGATATCTACTTGAGTTTAATATTTACGAAGATTTCCAATAAAAAGCACAACTCATTTTAATCAATAAAGACAAATATTAGATAGAATTCTACTGGAGTAAATTCAAATGAAAGACGTGGGAATTGTTTACGATAATATTTATGCTGAACACAAAACAGGTCTTATGTTCGGACACCCCGAAAGACCCGATCGAGTTACTCATGCAATTGCTAAATTAACAGAACATGAAATGTACGGTGAAGGCCGAAAGGGAAATTTTCATGAAATTACTCCACGGATGGCAATGAAAGAAGAAATACAGTTATCTCATAGTAGTCGTCTAATTTCTGATATTCAACAAGCAGTAGATCGGGCAGCAAAACATCAAAGAAATATTTTAATGGACGGAGACACCCCCGTTTCAGGTCAAAGTTATATAGCAGCATTATATTCAGCTGGAGGAAATTTTTCAGCCGTAGATGCTGTTATTTCAGGAGAAATTAAGAGTGGTTTTGTCTTGTGTCGACCACCTGGACATCATGCGAATAAAGGAGCTGCTCGAGGATTTTGCTTATTTAACAACATAGTTTTAGCTACTCAATATCTTATGAGAGAGAAAGGAATAAAAAAAGTCGCTATAATCGATTGGGATGCACACGCGGGAAACGGCACCGAGGAGATTGTCTACTCCGGAGTACCTAATACACCAGATGATGCAGAATTATTATTCTTCACTATCCATCAAGACCCTCGAACACTTTATCCCGGTACATGTTTTCCACAGGAAATTGGAGAAGGAAAACAAAAAGGAAAAATTGTGAATATCACCCTACCACCCCTCTCAGGAGATAAATGTGTGCAATTAGCTCTGGATCAACTCATTTTGCCTATGTTACATGAATTCAAACCAGAATATATTTTATTTTCCGCTGGTTTTGATGGGCATTACATGGATCAATTGACAAATCTCGGTTATACAAGTCAAGGTTATGGAAAAATAGTACAGAAAATTGTACCTATTGCAGAGGAGTACGCAAGGGGACGTATGTCTTTCACTTTAGAAGGAGGATATAACTTAACAGCACAGTCTAATTCTATTCTCAATGTTTTAAGCGTTCTATCGGGTGGAAATATTTTAATTGAAGATGATGAACAAGATGATCCCAGATGTTTAGAATATACAGGGAATAAATTAATTCCATTTCTCAGAGAAACTCTCAATCCATTCTGGAAATCAATATAAAAAAGAAAAGAAATTATAATTTCAGGTCTTCCAATTTTTGTTTTGTTTCTGCATTTTTTTTCGGATTTAATGTGTTGAGTATCCAGAAGAGCACAGTCCCAAGAAGCATTAAAGCGATTGGAATAATGGAAATGTGTATGCGTATTCCTAAAACTGCTAGCGGAGCTTGAACATCTCCCCCTTCCCAGAATCCGGTCAAATTGTGTACAATTGCAAAGGTAACGGCTTGTACAACAAATGCCATCCTGCCGAAGAATGCCCTTAAACCCATATAGGTGCCTTCTTTCCTCACACGAGTCTCTACAACCACCTCATCTATGACATCCGCCATAACGGGTCCTGTTAACGACCAGAATAATCCCAGCATCGAGCCCCACAAAATCATCCAAAGAAAGATGTTAAAAGAGTTTAGGGTTATACCAAATATAACAAGAGGAACGGATTTAGTGAGGAAAATAAATGGAATTGTCGCACCAGCAAGTAGGAATCCTCCAATAAGTATAAGCAATTGATTATTCTGCATTTTATTAGCAAGTTTCATCCAAAATGGAATGCTAACTAAAGCTCCCACTAAAAATCCCGCCATTATCAGGGTGACGTCTCCTGCTGGACGCTGTAACACGAAATCAACGAAATATGGTATAGATCCAGTCATTAGCTGGGCTAAACTCTGATATAGCATATACAGCAAAAAGAAAGCCATTAGGTTCCGGTGCTTCAAAGTAAACCAGAGATCTTTAAAAAAATTCGAACTCCCTTGTTCTTCTTCATATTTTTCACTCTGTTCATATCTTGATTTCATATAAGCATCTTGTCTTAAACTTGGCAGTAAAAGCATGATAGCTACAAAACCTACAGCACTGACCACATATCCTTGAGTGAAAAATTCCGCCCGTGTCGGATTTTCTGATTGGATAAATATTCCTGGAAGTAATGAGCCAAGGGCAATTCCAAAAATCCCTACAATTGTTGCTATCCCAGCAGCTTTTCTACGTTCTGTAGCTCCTCTGAACTTATCAGGAAAGATCGCTTGATATTGAACGTCCCATAGGCTGTAGAATGTATCAAATGCACAACTCCCAAGAGTTAACCACAAGAAATACACCCAATAATATTCTTGAGGATCTAGGTTTGGTGGTACAAATATAATCAAGTAAAAGAACACCCAAGGAAGAGCTCCTATGAGAATATAGGGATATCTACGACCATACTTCTGGGAAATTTTTCCTTTTATAGGTTTATTAGTTAAATATCCTATCAAGGGATCATTTATGGCATTCCAAACCGCATATATGATATAGCCAAAAGCTACCCACCAGCCTTCAAGTCCGATTACTGATTCATAGAAGTAAAAACACCACGTTGTGAATGCGAGGGTGAAAAATTCGGCAGAAAACTTCCCAAATCCATAAGAAGTCATGGTATACCATTTATGTGGCTTATATTGTACGTCACCTAATCGATCATCCATTTCTGACATTTTATTATCACGTTTTTATTCCTTCAATTTATTATTTTATGGTCTATGCAAGAGTTAATAAAAATATAGGAACTGACCAAAGCAAAAATCTTCAAAAATTGTGAATTTCATAAGCAGTGAATTTACAAACACGAAGTTCCAATATGAAATTGTGATTGATTTGGAGGATCAACATAAAATACATCATTTTTCCGGTTCTCATTATGATATGGGATTTCAGCAAGGAGAAAGATTCAAGGAAAGTTTAGTTGAAGCATTCAAAGCATTCAAAGATTATCCCGATATTAGTAAAATGCGTCCAAAATTAGTTCCATCGGGGATATTCTTTCAGCTAGCAGCCCGAAAGTCACGAAAATGGTTTCAACCTACGTTAGAAAAATTAGCTCCAAACCAAGCTAAACGGATTCGTGGAATATCGGATGGATCAAGTGTCTCCCAAAATTTAATCTATCTGTTATGTAGTACAGAATTGCTTCTCACCAAGAAAAGCTATGATCTTCCTATTATTGATGGATGTACAAGCATAGCATATAACAAAACTAAAACCGAACGCGGACATTCCATGGTTTCTCGTAATTTTGATTATCGGTATATGGTAGTACCTCATCTAAGAATTCGAAAAAACACTCCAAACAATGGATTAAAAAATTTTGATATTACGGCTTCACCACTTCCAGGAACGTTCAACGGAATAAATGAAAAAGGAGTGTGTATAGGCACGGATGAAGTTAGCGCAATTTTGGAAGTGCAACCTAATGGAGCATTACCCGCATCGATTCTTATTCAGGAAGCTTTAGAATCGGCTACTTCCTCTCAAGAAGTATTTGAATATTTTAAATCAATGCCCCGAGGATCTAGCAATTCTGTTTTAGTAAATGATCCAACTGGTGACATGTTTATTTTGGAATACACATCAGAGAGAATAGTAAAACGCAAACCTACCAGTAATTATATTCATGCAACGAACCATTTTATCTCAGAAGAAATGAAAAACGTAGATATGCCTAAAAATGCGAAATACACAAAAGATGCGGGACCTTTAGCAGGTTTAACAATTCAAGAGAGTACATTTAAACGATACCAGATAGCAGACATTCTTTTGAGCGCTTCAGAGAAATTCACCATTAATGATATGTATTCTCTACATCGAGATCACAGTGTTACATCGATGGATATACCCGATCGCAACTGTCTTTGCCGTCATGGTCCAATAATGACAACAGCTTCAAGTATTATTTTCGACTTAGAAACACTAGATGCGTGGATTTGCTTTGGAAGCCCTTGTAAGCATGAGTATGTTCATCATAAACTTACTTTTTAAGGAAATCTTCTATTAATTTCTTTACTTTTCTTAGGTGCTCTACAGCTACTGTATGCGTTTGATTTTCAAATAACACCAATTTAGAGTCCTTCACAGCTTCAGCGAGAGTTTTATACATTTCATTAGAAGCAAATTGGTCTTGTGTTCCCCCTATTATTAATGTAGGAGATTTGATATGGTGAATATATTTTTTTAATTCATAATTATGATTGACAATATGAGTGTAAGCATTAATTAATGTCGAAGGAGGATTCATATAGGTTTTTTTTTTCTCCCAATTCATCCTCGTAGAGAACTGGACAAATTTTCTTAGTATTGGATTGTGAAATAAAGAAATCATCTTGAACTGAATTTTTAACAATTCATTTTTCTTAGCTAATTCTGTGACTTCTTTACAAATTTGCACTCCACTCTCAGAAAGAGCATAAGATCCAACAACAATGATAAGTTTTTGTGTCAATTCAGGAAATTTAGAAGCAAAAGGAATAGACAATGCACCTCCGTAAGAGATCCCTGCGATATAACAGGGTCCAATTCTCTCTCGTATGAACTCTGCAAAAATCTCTGCTACGTCAGCAAGAAATGTATTTATTGTGATATGGGGATTGTATCCTAATATGTATACTGTTCCGATATGACTCGGAATTAATGGCTGATAGCGTTTTATTTGCACCCACGGATTTTTATGTATTGGAAAAATTAACTCTTGAGTTGGGGGAAAAATAACAAGTGTAGTATCAGTTTTTTGCTTGAAATCAAGTTTAACGTAGGAGTAGAAATTTCCGAAATTGCCGTATTCGGCTTCATGTATTTTCATGTAATTTCACATTTCCCTTATATAGAGAAATTTGAGGATGATGTATAAAAATAATACTCTGAGCACTTATCTCTTACTAGCTCGAGTAAATAACTCTTGTTGTATGCGACTATCTTGATAATATTCAGGATCTTGGAAATAGTGAGTTAAAACTTTGTATTCTAATTGAGAGAATTTAGGTTTAAGCCATTCCAATCCTTTAGATTGGAAAGGTATAAGAGAATGTAGAGAAAGACCAAATTCCGCAGCAGCTTGTTGAGCACCTTGTTCTCTATCGACTAGAACAACAATAGTATTGCATTTAATGTCAATATTTCGACGTTTTGCTTCAACAATCATTTGTTCACGTCCAATTAACTTCGAATTCAGACGGGTAACAAGATCATCAATCAATGCAACTACATCTCCAGATTCAAAATCCCCTTCAACTAGCGAATGTTGTCCATATTGGGTTATTTTTTCGTTGAATTGTTCGAGTGTCTGTACCCCCTCCAGTTTTCGAGTATACCCCATCGGGTATCCACCATGGATTGATATTGCGGTCGCAATTGGAACACCAGCAGTAGCAAGACCTACTACACGATTACACAAACACTCTTCTTGAATCAACCTGGTAAGTGCGTATCCAACTCTACGTAATATTG